>JAYVSG010000045.1:0-4502 GCA_043775535.1 Candidatus Omnitrophota bacterium | reverse complement strand
ATCTTGAACAAGCCTTTGCCTTCAGGTATTGATTTTCTGCAATGCACCGATGCCATTCATCCGTACAAGGACATTGAAGGGGTGAATACGCTTAATTTTGGCAAGGCTCTGCTTGATCGTGCCCCCACATGGCCCTGCACGGCGGCCGCGGCCATGGTCTTGCTTAAGTCTTCTGGTGTTGATCTTAAGGGTAAGGAAGCGGTGGTGCTTGGCCGCAGCGAGATCGTCGGAAAACCCGTGGCCCTGCTTTTATTAAAGGAGAATGCGACCGTCCAGATCTGCCATTCCGGCACCCAGGACCTTCCCGCACACGTGCGCCGTGCGGATATTGTCATTGCCGCTGTTGGGCGCAAACACTTTGTCCAGGGGGACTGGATCAAGCCCGGCGCCATTGTCATTGATGTCGGCATCAATGATGATAACGGTAAGGTCACGGGTGATGTGGACCTTGATGCCTGTGCGCAAAAAGCAGCGTTCATCACCCCTGTGCCCGGCGGTGTGGGGCCCGTCACATCCGTCATTCTAATGAACAATGCCTTTGAGGCATTCAAACAGCAATTGATCGCCCATTCTTAATTATGTCCAAAACACTTATTCTCGGTAATGCCCAGACCGCTGTTGCGGCTGTTGAACAAATACGCAAGGAAGATCCCTCTTCGGAAATAGCCCTGTTCTGTCCTGAAGGGTCATTGCCTTATGACCGCTCCTTGTTGCCGGCCCTGCTTGCTCGGGATATCAAGGATGCCCAGGTTTTCATGCATCCGGAAAAATATTACCAGGAGCAGAACATTACCTTGACCGCCCGGGAAGAATTGGGGCGCATCAGCGTCAAACGTAAACATGTGAGTACGGCCAAGAAAGCCCAGATCTCCTACGACCGCCTGCTTCTGACCGACACCGGCGCAGTGTTCCTGCCGCCCGTCAAGGGGCACCAGAAAGATGGAGTGTTCAATGCCTGGCAACTGGCGTCCACCAAGGCTTTGATCAAATATTTGCCCTATGCTGATAATGTGGTCGTTTCGGTCACCACCCTGCAAGGATTGAATACGGCCTGTGCCTTAGCCAGACATAAGAAGGAAGTGGTTGTGGTCGCCTCAGGTGAGGAGCTTTTGCCCGAAGTGTTGGATGAGGAAACGGGCGCCTTGCTCAAACAGATCCTGGAAGGTAAGGGATTACGGGTTATGACCGCTAACTCCATCGAGGAAATACTCGGCGATGCCCAGGTCAAGGCTGTCAAACTTAAGTCGGGCAAGGTGATCGCCTGTGAGGCTGTGGTCTTTGATGCGGTCACGGCCGACATGCGCATGCTTTCCGAGCCGGTGCTCAATACCCCGGATGAGATCCGTTTGGATGGATGTTTCCAACCGTTGTCCATGCCTTTTGAAGCCACGGAGTTCGGCCTTGGGATTTTAAGCGGTTTTTACGTTGGAGAGACACGTTTGCCGGAAGGCGGGCGTGAGCATTTGAGATTCGACGGCCCCCAGAATATCTACAAGAAGATCTTTGCCCATGGAGCGCATTTGAAAGGCGCTGTGCTTTTTAACGCCCCGGCGGGACTCAAAGACAAAATACTCGATGCCATCCGTCAGGGAACCAGCATCGAGGGCGCTGAAGAAGCGCTGCTTGACTAATTTATGTCCTCCAATCTTTTTCTGATAGACGCATATGGTCTTTGCTACCGTGCTTTTTACGCAGTCAAGGGGCTGACCAATTCCAAGGGAAAGCCCACCAATGCGGTGTTCGGCTTTTGTAATATCCTGCGGAAGCTGCTGACCGACCTTAAGCCCACACATATCGCCGTGTGTTTCGATGTAGGCAAGAAGACCAACCGCCATGAGAAGTACAAGGAATACAAGGCCCAGCGTCAATCCATGCCGGATGACCTAGTCAGCCAGATCCAGACCATCCGTGATGTGATCGCCGCTTATAATATCCCCGTCTTTGAGTTGGAAGGTTATGAGGCGGACGATGTCATGGCCACCCTGGCCTTGAAATATGCCGGTCGGGGGACAGAGGTTGTCATCGTGACCGAGGACAAGGACATGGGCCAGATGGTCGCCCCGCACATCAAATTATACAGTGCCCGTCAGGAGAAGATCCTACAGGCAGAGGATGTTGAAGCTAAATTCGGTGTTAAGCCGTCGCAGATCGTCGATTACATCGCTTTGGCCGGCGACACTTCGGATAATATCCCGGGAGTGGACGGCATCGGTGAGGTGGGAGCGCGCAAATTACTGGTCGAGTTCGGTTCCCTGGAGAACATTTATAAGAATTTGGACAACCTTAAGGGTAAGCTCAAAGAAAAGCTCGAAGCCGGGAAAGATGCCGCGTTCATGAGCAAGGACCTGGCAACCTTGCACAGCGATGTGCCCTTGACCGTTAAGCTGGATGACATGGCCGTACAGGCGCCTGACCGGGCCCGATTGCTCGCGATATACCAGGAAATGGAATTCCGCAGATTTGCCGAGGAATTGAACAACGGTACGGCGGAAGAGGAGATCACGGAATTCAACAATCCTGTTACGATCGAGCATAATAAGAAAGAGATCACGATCGCCTACGATTCAAAGGCTTTGCGCAAGGCGGGGACTGAGCTTCAGGCGGATGTCTTTGATGTGTTCCTAGCCGGCTACCTGCTCGCCGGCGGCAAGGACAAATACGATATCACCTCCTTGTCCTGGCAATATCTCAACAAGAAGCCCTATGCCGATGTGCTTGGCGAATTATACGCTCCCATGATGGCTGCGCTTGAGGCGCAGCAATTGAAGTCGTTGTTGGATGATGTGGAAATGCCGCTGGCGCGAATATTGCTGGAGATGGAAAAGAACGGCGTGCGCTTGGATCTGGACATGCTGCAGGACCTTTCCAAGCAATGCGCCGCCAAGATCGCAGAAATGGAGACGGCCATCTTTGCTGCTGCCGGCGCCCCATTCAATATGAATTCTCCCAAGCAATTGAGCGAGATCCTTTTCGAGCGCTTGAAGCTGCCTGTCATCAAGAAGACCAAGACAGGTTTCTCGACGGATGAAGAAGTCCTAACCAGGCTTGCGGCCAAGCACCCATTGCCGGCGCTCATTCTGGAATATCGTCATGTCGCTAAGCTCAAGAGCACCTATATCGACGCCTTGCCGATGTTGGCGGATCCGAAAACAGAGAGGGTTCATCCATCATTCAATCAAGCGGGGGCGGATACAGGGCGTTTGAGCGCGCATGATCCGAATGTGCAGAACATCCCTGTGCGCACCGATATGGGCCGCCGCATCCGTGCGGCCTTTGTGCCGTATACCAAGGGTCATGTGCTCTTGGCGGCGGATTATTCCCAGATCGAGCTGCGCATACTGGCGCATCTGTCTGATGATGAGCATTTGAAGAAGGCCTTTGCCTTGGACCAGGACATTCATCGTTACACGGCGTCCTTGATGTTCGATGTGGCCGAATCCGCCGTTGATGAGAAGATGCGTTACGCGGCCAAACGCATCAATTTCGGGATCATTTACGGCATGAGTTCCTTCGGCTTGTCCAAGGACCTGGACATCGGGCCCCGTGAAGCCCAGGAGTTCATTGATAAGTATTTTTTGCGTTATCCCAAGGTGCAGGCTTTTCTGGACGGTGAGATCCAAAAGGCAAAGGACCTGGGCTACGTGCTCACCATGTTCAACCGCCGCAAATATTTACCTGATATCAATAATCGCAACATGGCGTTAAGGCAATTTTCGGAACGCCAGGCCATCAATGCTCCGATCCAGGGCACAGCTGCGGATTTGATCAAGATGGCGATGGTCGCCATCGACCAGGATATGTCCCAGAAGAAATTAAAGTCCACCATGATCATGACCGTCCATGATGAGCTTGTTTTTGACGTGCCGGAAGGGGAAGTGGGGCAAATGGCAGAGATGGTGAAGCTGCGGATGGAAAATGTCATGCCCTTGTCCGTGCCCGTGAAGGTCACGGTCAAGGTTGGACAGAATTGGCTGGAAATGAAGAACATATGAAGATCGTATTCTGCGCCTCTGAAGTTGTTCCTTTTGCCAAGACCGGCGGTCTCGCCGATGTCTGCGGAGCCCTGCCTCCGGCGCTGGAAAAGCTGGGGCATGAGGTCATCATCATCACCCCGCGCTATAAGAGCTCCAAGATAAACCTGCCGTCGCCCGTGGTGCGCGTCGGTGATAATGTGAAGGTCTATTTCATCGAACATTCCCAGTTCTTTGGCCGCGAGGGGCTGTACGGCGACCAGGCAGGGGACTATAAGGACAATCTCGAGCGTTTCGCCTTCTTCTGCCACGCCTCGTTGAAATTATTGAAAGAGATCCGTTTCAAGCCGGACATCATCCATTGCCACGACTGGCATACCGCGCTGGTGCCGGTCCTGCTTAAGACCAAATACCAGAACGACCCCTTCTTTAAGCAAACACATTCAGTGCTGACCATCCATAACCTGGCCTACCAGGGGGTGTTCCATAAGAACCAGTACGAGGTGCTGGGTGTGGACGGGCATTTATTCC
>JAYVSG010000044.1:0-4861 GCA_043775535.1 Candidatus Omnitrophota bacterium | reverse complement strand
GCGGCAAAATTATTCACCAGCATGCGATCCGGTACTGTTTTGCGATAGTCGAGGAACTTGCCGTAATCCTCGGGACCCAGCAAATCCTTCATCTTATGCTTCACACGAACAGCGTGTTAGATAATCACTTCACCTTCCTTGGCCGCCATGTCCAAAAAGGACTTGATGCGGCGGGAACGTGTCGGGTGACGCAGTTTTCGAAGCGCCTTGGATTCGATCTGGCGTACACGTTCGCGGGTGACGTTGAATTCAGCACCCACCTCTTCCAATGTACGGCTGGTCCCATCCTGGATACCGAAACGCAGTTCAAGGATCTTGCGTTCACGTTCATCCAGGGTCTGCAGGACAGCACCGATCTCGTCCTTTAGCATGGAATGCAGGGTCGCATTCGCGGGAGAAACGGCCTTCTTATCTTCGATGAAATCACCGAAGTGCGTGTCGCCTTCATCGCCGATGGGCGTCTGCAGGGAGATGGGCACCTGGGAGATCTTCAAGATCTCTTTGACCTTGGCGACCGGCATGCGCATTTCTTTTGCGATCTCCTGTGCCGAAGGTTCACGGCCGTATTCCTGCACGAACACGCGGGAAACACGGATGATCTTATTGATGGTCTCGGTCATATGTACCGGGATACGGATGGTACGCGCCTGGTCCGCGATGGAACGCGTGATGGCCTGGCGGATCCACCATGTGGCATAGGTCGAGAACTTATAACCACGCTTGTATTCGAATTTCTCGACGGCGCGGATGAGGCCCATGTTGCCTTCCTGGATAAGGTCCAGGAATGACAAACCACGGTTGATGTATTTCTTGGCGATGGAAACCACCAGCCGCAAGTTCGCCTCGACCAGGAGCTTTTTGGCCTTGTTGAAACGCGACTGACGCGTCTTGATCTCGCGCAATTGCGTCTTCACGCGCTCGACGGGCTCGCCCAATTCCTTGAGAAGCGAATCTTTCTGCTTCTTAAGTTCAGGCGCGTTGGCCGGCTTGCGCTTGGCCTTCAGGTGGCGGTCGATCTTCTCGGACTGCTCGACGATCTCCTGGATCTTGATGACGATGTCCTCATTGACGGTTGAGGTCAATTTAAACTCGGCGATCGATTTGGCGGAGATGTCGGAACCGACGCGGGTATGGCGCACATGCTCCAGGATCTTGGCCAGGTCCTTGATCAGACGGCTGCGGCGTTCAAGCTCGTCCTTGATCACGTCCTCGGCATTGATCTCTTCCTTCAAGACCTGGTTGATGATGGAAATGGCTTCCTTGCGCGCAAAGTAGGTCTTGAACAAGCTCTCGGCGAACTTGATCTCAGCCTCTTCGATACGCTTGGCCAGCGCAATTTCTTCCTCGCGCGTCAAAAGTGGGATGGACCCCATCTGCTTGAGGTACATCTTGACGGGATCGTCCAAGGGGATGAATTTGTCGGAATAGACATCATCTTCCTTGCTCTCTTCACGCAAACGGCGGACCTGCTGCTCACGGCTTTCATCATTATTGTTGCTGCTGCCGCTATTGCTGTCGCCATTGTCCTCGATCAGGGGCTTTTCCTCTTCGGAATCGATGACCTTGATCTCCTTACCGTCAAGGATGTCAAAGACCTGGTCGATCTCCTCGGAAGAATCGATGGCATCGGAAAGCGTCTCATTGACCTCTTCATAGGTCAGGAAACCCTTCTTCTTACCCAACAGGACCAATTTATCCAGGTCTTCCTGGAATTCTTTTTCTTTAGCTGGTTCTCTCATTTTTTTCCTTTGATGTTTACATCTTCAACGACTGGTTGAACTGCTGTTTCAAGCGCTCAACTGCAGCCTCATCACCCTTGGCTTCGGCCTGCCTTAAAGCTTCGACTAATTGCTGGCGTTGGAACTTCTGGCGCTCACGTGCTATGCGCTCCACGCAGTCTGCGAATGCTTGCTTGGGCTCGACCAAAAATTCTTCTTCCTTGCTCAACAGCCGGGTGACCATGGCTTGTGCTGCTGTATCGCTCACACGCGTCAAAAGGTCATTGACCGACCATTCATCGCGCTCTGCTGCCAACTGCCACAACTCGTGGATGATCCCGCGCATGCTACCGTCGGTAAAATCCTCCGGAGTGAGTTTGCCTTGCGCCTGTTTGACCCATTGGGGGTCGTTTAAGAACAGGGCCAAGAGCATTTCCTCGCCGCGTTTGGAACTTACCGGCGCCGGTGCCGTGAAACGGGCGGGCGACGCTTGTACGGGGACTTCCGGGCGTTTCAGGCCTGCCGTTTGTTTAAGAAGCACCTCGACGGGGATCTTAAACTGTTCCGACAATGCCCTGGTCAATTCGAACTTGACCACTTCGTCCTTGTGGCGGCTGATCGTGGCCATCATCTGCTGGCATATCTTAGAACGCCCTTCGATGCTTTTGTCATCGAATTGGGCCTTCAGCCGGCCGATCTTGTAGTCAAATAATGACTGGGCCTGTTCAAACCGCTGACGGAACGCGTCAACGCCGTAACTGCGGATGAAGGAGTCGGGGTCCTCGTCCTCGGACAGAGTGACCACACGGACATTCATCCCTTCTTCGACCAGCAGGTCCAGCGAACGCTCGATGGCGTTCTGGCCTGCGGGGTCACTATCGAACAACATCACGACATTCGGGGTATACCGGCGGATCAGGCGTATCTGCTCGACGGTCAAAGCTGTTCCGAGCGATGCTGCCACATTTTCCACCCCATGGACGAACGGCATGATCATGTCCATGTACCCTTCGACCACAACTGCTTGGTCCAACTTCCCGATCGCGGCCTTGGTCAGGGACAGGCCGAACAGGTGCCGGCCCTTGGTGTAGACGGGGGTCTCGGGAGAGTTGATGTACTTCGCCCCTTCCTCGTCCTTCATGGCGCGTGCGCCGAAGGCAACGGGACGGGCTTGAATATCAAAGATCGGAAAGATGATCCTGTTCCGGAACCGGTCGTAAAAACCCTGGGACTTTTCACGGGCGATGACCAACCCCGCCTGCGCCATCAACTCATCGCTGATGCCCTTCTTCTTCAAATGTCCTGACAAACCGTCCCAAGCATCTGCGGCAAACCCTAAGCGGAACTGCCGCACGGTCTCCAAGTTCACACCGCGTGCTTTTAAATATTCACGGGCGGCATTTGCTGCCACACCACGGTCGGTCAATAAGAGCTCGTGAAAATATTCCGACGCCAGTTCATTGACCTTGAAGATCTCATCACGCAATTTGCGCGACGGGCTGTCGGCCTCACCCCCGGCTGTCTCGGGAATCGTGATCCCGCAGTGGTCGGCCAAGAAACGCACAGCTTCCGGGAACCCCAGGTGCTCCTGCCGCATGGTAAAACCAACGGCATTTCCCCCGGCCCCGCACCCGAAACAATGGAAGATCTGTTTGTCGGGGTTGACGACAAAGGACGGCGACTTCTCGTGGTGGAACGGACAAAGAGCTTTAAAATTCCGTCCGGCCTTCTTCAGCTGGACATATCGACCGATGGTTTCGACAATGTCGGAACGGTCGATCACTGCATTTATAATATCATTTGGGATCAACCCCATGACCGCCAACCACCGCAAAGACATCTGCGTTCAATTTTTCACTTTCGAACAACTTGCCGATCACATGCTCATACAGGAATTTATACGTATTCGGGGCTGCCTTGGCAGCGGCCTTGTAACCGAACGAGCTGACCGCCTGTTTATGGATATACGGGTGGCTCACCAGCAAAAGCGCAAAGATCGTCAAACTGCACAGGAAGATCGAACGGCCTGCCGCCAGTATCCCGGCGGCATATTTATCAAAACCCTGGTGCGTGGTCTCGGCCTTGAACAGGAGCTGGCTGCCGTTCATCATCAACTTGAAAAGAAAGGTGATCGCCGCCCACAAGCCGGTAAAGATCAGGAACTGGCAGCTTTCCAGAGGCAGCGTGGTCTTTTTGACCACCATGGCCGCCCAATAGGCGTAATAATGCAAACTGATGAAAAGAGCACAAAAAACAGCCAAAAACTTGAAAAGCTCTGCAATGAAACCAGTTTTGACGCTAATAAAAACAGTGCGCGCAAAAAGGGCGACCAGCGCCACATCAACCCAGTTAATACTTTTGAAGAATTGTGTCAACATATTGATTTTAAGTAACTTAGGGGCAAGTATAACATGTGCCTATGGGAGTGTCAAGGAAGCGCTTTCCGCCAAGTTAATTTTGTGTTAAGTACGTAACCCCATAAGAATATGTGGTTTATGATAAACACGGTTTTCGACGGGAAAAATACTTTTTTAAATCTTCTTAGACAGCAGCCGTTTCAGGCTGGGCTTCCTGGGCAGGGGCGATGGCCGGTGCGGTTTGGTTGAACTTGACCGAGACTAGACGGGAAATGCCGCGCTCCGGCATGGTGACGCCGTACATGACATCCGCCGCTTCCATGGTCTTTTTATTGTGGGTGATCACGATGAACTGGGCGATCTTGGCCATTTCCTTGAGCAGGACGGCAAAACGCCCGACATTGCTCTCGTCCAAGGCCGCGTCAATTTCGTCGAGAACGCAGAAGGGACTCGGATTGACCTTAAAGACACCAAAGATCAGGGCGATCGCGGTCAGGGTCTTTTCCCCGCCGGATAACAACGAAATGTGCTGGGGTTTCTTGCCCGGAGGACGCGCCACGATATCAATGCCAGATTCCAGGGCATTTTCCGGGTCCAATAAAATGAGTTCCGCTTCGCCGCCGCCAAAAAGCATGCGGAAATAGGTCTTGAATTCCTCATTGACCTTGGCAAAGGTGTCGGTGAACATCTGGCGGGTGGTGCGATTGATCTTCTGGATGGTCTGCATCAACGATTCACGCGCGGTCAAAAGGTCGCTTTGCTGCTTGGTCAGGAATTCGAATCTTT
>JAYVSG010000043.1:0-6613 GCA_043775535.1 Candidatus Omnitrophota bacterium | reverse complement strand
GGTGTATTCATCAAATTCGGGAGTTTGACCCGGCTCAACCCATCCGGAAGGCGAACGCATATGAGCAATACTGAGCGCGGAAGTTTTGGAATTGACCCGACCAATGATCTCATCGATCAATTTTGGTTTATTTCCGGCCGCTTTGATGCGGGTCGCTTGTTTAATGAGCTCTGGCATGGCTTTTTTAGGAGATCGCGGACAACATCCCGGTCACGCGCGCAAATTTTTCCCTGGGTTTGCCCAATTTTACCCCGCGTTCGATCTCAGCGGCATCGATCTTCTTCCAATCAGCGAAAGTAACCACCTTGACCTCGCGGTCTTTAAGGAATTTGACCACTTCATCCGTATTTGGAACCTCGCAGGGGTTCAATTGATCCAGATCTTCGATCAAACTCTTGACCGTTTCTTCGCTGTCCGGCTTATTGGTGCCGATAATGCCGGTTGCCCCGCGTTTGATCCAGCCCGCGACATACCAACCGGTGAAGATCTCTTCCGAATCCATCACCCTGCCCGCTTGATTGGGAATAACCCCGCTTTGGTCGGAAAAAGGCAGGCCTTTGATGGGGATCCCGCGGTAACCAACACTTCTAAAGAAGATCCCCGCATCGATCTCCTCAAATTTACCCGTACCACGCACCTTTTGCTTACCCGCCTCACCCACTAGGCGATTAATTTCGAATTTCACCTTCTGCACACGCCCCTTACCGATGATCTCAATAGGGCTGCGCTTAAAATGCAGGAAGAATTTACGCTTGCGGCCCTCCTGTTGAAGGGTGAGAAAATGCTGGAGGATCTCAAAGTTCTTCTTTTTACCCGCATTGAGCGGGTCTTCCAATTCTTTTTGGCTTGCTTCATTCAATTCCAGGTCCTTGGGATCGATGACAGGATAACAATCCGCCAATTCCCCCATTTCCTTGATCTCCGGAGAGGTGAATGAGGCCTGCATCGGCCCTCTGCGGCCAAAAACATGCACTTCCTTGATCTTGCTTTCAGCCAATACTTCCAGCGCGTGCTGGCTGATATCGGTCGCTTTCAATTCTTCCGGGGTCTTGCAAAGGATGCGGGCCACATCCATGGCCACATTGCCCTGACCCACGATCACCGCGACTTCATGGGAAAAATCAAAATGATGGTCTTGAAAATCAGGATGGCCGTTGTACCACGCCACAAATTCAGTGGCGGTATAACTGCCGACCAACTCTTCCCCATTAATACCCAATTTACGGTCCGCCTCGGCCCCGATGGCAAAAATGATCGCATCATAAAATCTCTGGAGCTCAAAAACAGTAATGTTCTTACCCACCGTCACATTGCCAAAGAAGGAGAAATTTGGGTTTTCCGCGGTCTTCTCAAAGATCTTGGTCACATTCTTGATCTTCAAATGGTCCGGAGCCACCCCATAACGCACCAAACCGAACGGGACAGGCAATTTCTCGAACATATCGACCTTCACGTTCAATTTCTGGGCCAGCAAGGCTTGGGTCGCATAAAAAGCACTTGGACCACTACCGATGACCGCAACCCTTAATGCACGTTCCGGGGAACCTAAAGAAGCCATAGACCTTCCTAACGTTTGAATTCCGTGGATAAGATTAAATGTTTGATACCAAGCTTGGACGCTATGTCGATGACCTGCACCACAAAATCATATTTAACACTGCGGTCGCCGTTGATGATGATGGCCGGGTCCTTATACGTTTTGGTCAGGGACTGCAGCTTGAACTGGAATATTTCCTTGTCCAGCTTCAGATTATACTTCTGGTTCTCCATGTATACCTCGCCGGCCGAGGTCACTGTCACATTGATGTCCTTGCTTTCAACGGGCTGTTCATTGCTGGAAACCTGCGGCAAGGCTATCTTGATGCTGGAACGGTAGATCATCGGGGTAGTTACCATGAAAATGATCAACAATACGAGGATGACATCGGTGAACGGGGCGATATTGATATCGGCGATCAGCTTGGAATTGCGGGCGCGTCTTCTCATGGGCTATTGTATTATTTTTTCTTTCCAGAAGACATAAGGTCAAGCAATTCGGACGCCGCCAACTCCATGTCGACGACAAAATTATCAATGGTGCGCACAAAATAGTTGTAGCTGATGACCGCAGGGATGGCGACCACAAGACCTGCCGCCGTACAGATCAAGGCCTCCGCGATGCCACCCGTGACCGTATCCATACCACCTGAACCGGATTTTGCGATGTCCCCAAAAGCATGCATGATCCCCAAGACCGTACCGAACAAGCCGATATAGACGGCGGTACCACCGATGGTGGCCACAATGCTGGTGAAACGCTCCAATTTTATGGTTTCGACCGTAATCTCACGTTCCATGGCGTTCGAAACCACCTTTTCGTCATGTCCATTGAGATTAAGACCTGCCAGGGCGACCTTGGCAAAGGGCGTATCCGTGTTACGGCAGAGTTCTACAGCATTATAGATCTTATTCTGGCTGTATTCCTTGCGGATCTGCTCCATCAAAAAAGGACGGGAAATGCGGGAACGGCGCTTGAAATAGATGATCCGTTCGATGATGACGGCAAAAGACAGGACCGAACACAGGATCAACACATACATGGTGAAACCGCCGGCCAAAATGATCTCGAAAATATTTTTATCTTTGAACATTCATGAACTCCTGTTTATATAATTAAGTGCACTGATTGTAGCCTAAGCAAAATCCAAAAACAAGGCCAAACTAATTAATGTCTTCCCTATTGACTTGTCCTGAGAGCTTTTGTATTGTAAGTCCATGATAATTGCCATACCTAAAGAAACACATCCGGGAGAAAGACGCGTCGCGCTCATCCCCTCTTCTGTAGACCGTTTGGTCAAAAAAGGCGCCCAAGTGACGGTCGAAGCCGGTTTGGGAGCTTCCATCGGCGTTACTGATGACGAATATAAAAAAGCAGGGGCATCCGTTGAGAACAACCGCCAATCCCTGCTTGCCAATGCCGACATTGTGCTGCGCCTGCGTAAACCCCCTGCAGAAGAAGTCGGCGGACTCAAGAAAGGATCCCTTCATATCAGTTTCTTGGATCCATTCAATGAAAAACCCCTGGTCGATGCCTTAGCACAGAACAATATCAGCGCCATCTCCATGGAAATGGTCCCGCGCACCACCCGGGCCCAAAAAATGGATGCTTTAAGCTCACAGGCAAACCTTGCAGGCTATGTTACGGTCGTTTTGGCGGCTGAACGGCTCCCCAAGATATTCCCCATGCTCATGACACCTGCCGGTACCATTTCTCCCGTGCGCGCCTTCATTATCGGTGTCGGTGTGGCCGGTCTGCAGGCGATCGCTACAGCCAAACGCCTTGGCGCCCGCGTCGAAGCCTTTGATACACGTCCGGTCGTTAAAGAGCAGGTGCAATCCCTCGGCGCCAAGTTCGTCGAGATCGACCTCGGCGAAATGGGACAGACGGCCCAAGGATACGCCCAAGCCCTCACCCCCGAACAATTGGAGAAACAGCGCCAAGGCATGGCCAAGGTTTGCAGCCAATCCGATGTCATCATCACCACGGCCCAGCTCTTCGGCCGCAAAGCCCCGGTCGTCCTCACCCGCGATATGATCGCCCAAATGAAATCGGGCACCATCATTGTGGACATGGCGGTTGAATCGGGTGGTAATGTGGAAGGCTCCAAGGTCAATGAAGAGGTTGTAACGGACAACGGCGTGCGCATCCTGGGGTTTGGCAACCTGCCTGGCCGCGTTGCGGTCAACGCCTCCCAGATGTACTCCGCCAACCTGCACAACCTTGTCGAAGAATATTGGGACAAAGACGCTAAAAAATTCAATCTCAACCTGGAAGACGAGATCATCAAGGGTTGTTTGGTCACGCATGGCGGTAAGGTGGTCCACCCCATGCTAACAAAGGGAAATTAATATGGAACTGGTCTAC
Organism: Candidatus Omnitrophota bacterium; assembly: GCA_043775535.1. Taxonomy (GTDB): domain Bacteria; phylum Omnitrophota; class Gorgyraeia; order Zapsychrales; family Fredricksoniimonadaceae; genus JACQQW01. The sequence continues at coordinate 2,709 of JAYVSG010000043.1, read as the reverse complement.
CTTCTTTTTATCCTGGTCCTTTCGATCTTCTTGGGCTTTGCCCTGATCTCCCGCGTTCCCCCGCTCCTGCATACGCCTTTGATGTCAGAAGCCAATGCCATTTGCGGGATCATCATCATCGGAGCCCTGATCGCGGCCGGTGCTGAAGCCACCAGCACGCTCACCATCATCCTGGGCACCTCTGCGGTCGCCCTGGCCACCTTTAACGTCGTCGGCGGATACCTGGTCACCGAACGCATGCTCAAGATGTTCAAAAAGAAGGAATCCAAATAATGAACAGCGAAATCATCGCCAACCTGATCTATATCGTCAGCTCCATCCTCTTCGCCACAGGTCTAAAGAATCTCGGCTCTCCTGTGACCGCACGTAAAGGGAACATGCTCTCCGCCTCCGGGATGGCCTTGGCTGTGGCCGCCACCCTGATCAATGGACATATCATCACCTGGCAATGGATCCTCCTGGGCGTTGCCATCGGCGCAGGACTCGGCCCCATGGTCGCCTTTAAGGCCGCCATGACCCAGATGCCGGAAATGATCGCCCTCCTTCATGGCTGTGGAGCGCTCGCGAGCGTCTTCGTCGATTGGACCGCCTATCATGTGCACGGTGCCCATGACCTCACCAATGCCGTTGCCCTCTATTTGTCCATTGTGATCGGCGGGCTTACCTTCACAGGCTCCGCCATCGCCTGGGGAAAACTGAGCGAAAAGCTTCCCGGCAAGCCTATTTTATTCGGTGGACAGAAATATTTGAATTTGGGCATCATCGCGGCCATCTTGATCCTGGGCGTCATGTTTATCATGAACCCTGCCCGTTATGACCTGTTCTTGATCATCCTGGGACTTTCCTTGGCCTTTGGTATTTTCCTGGTCATCCCCATCGGCGGCGCGGATATGCCGGTCGTCATTTCCGTATTGAACAGCTATTCCGGCGTCGTGGCCTGTACGACAGGTTTTGTCATCCACAACACGCTTTTGATCGTGGTCGGTGCCCTGGTCGGTGCCAACGGTATTATCCTAAGCATCATCATGTGCAAGGCCATGAACCGCTCCATCACCAACGTTATCTTTGGGGCCTTCGGCGAAGTGGTCAAGAAAGCAGCTTCAGGTGAGAAAAAAGAAGCAAAGGCTATTGCTGTGGAAGATGCCTTCCTGGTCCTCGAAAATGCCAAATCTGTCGTGGTCATTCCGGGTTATGGGTTGGCCGTAGCGCAAGCCCAACATGTGGTCAGGGAATTGGGAGAGCAATTGGAAAAGAACGGCTGCGATGTGAAATATGCCATCCACCCGGTTGCCGGCCGTATGCCCGGGCACATGAACGTTCTCTTAGCTGAAGCGAATATCTCGTACGATCAATTGATGGAAATGGACGCGGTCAATCCTTTGATGGAGACCGTGGACGTAGCCATCATCATCGGCGCCAATGACGTGGTCAACCCTGCCTCACGCCATGATAAATCAAGCCCCATCTACGGCATGCCCATCATCAACGCAGATAAGGCAAAGACCGTCTTCGTCCTGAAACGTTCAATGGCTACTGGTTTCGCTGGGATCGAAAATGAATTGTTCTACTACGAAAATGCGCGAATGATATTCGGGGATGCGAAACAGACCGTTGCTGCCTTAGTTGCGGAATTCAAAAGCGGACATTAATTCGAAGAAGATTTGATCATGGTCTTGGCCGGGCGTTTCTTGGTCTTCAAGTCCACGTATTTGACCCCCACGTGGTAATACCCGTCCTTATTACGCGAGCTGCGCATAATTTTGCCATACCCATTGAAGATGTCGAGGACCCCCGACATTACCACCTGCAGCTCAAGCACGTCGCCCATATGATAGGCCAGAGCGCTCACGAACAATAAACCGCTCAGGGACATGTTTTCCGTAGTGGACAGCTGCCACATGGATTCGGCCTTCTTGCCGTTATGCTCAACCAAGCGGTGGCGCACGGTGATGATGCGTTTGGCACGGATACTGTCGCGGCGTTCATCGTAATTTTTATCGTTTATCATAAGTTCTTATTCTATCCTTAGTTGCATCATCGTCAATCAATATTTTTATAGTCACCGGATGGCAATTGAAGCTGCAGATTGATCCCCTCTTTGCCGACGGACCCCTTCAATGGGACCTCGAACAGGATGTTCTTGATCAGGCATATCCCCTGTTCCCCGTGCCTGCAGAAGTACACCCCGAACTCCACATACATCTTATCTTGCAGCACAGATCCCAACTCCAAGACCACATGCTCCGACTCGATCTTGACCTTATCCTGCAATTTACCCTGGCTGTCGAATACACGGATGAAGGACTGGGTCGGCATCAAAAGCTGGTAATCTTTCTCCAATTTCAGGTCCAAGGTAACAGATCTGACCTCTCCGCGTGCAGGGAGCGTGTGTTTATCCCCGACAAATTTGTCCACCTTTAACACCACTTCTTTTTTCTTCTCATGGATATCCAGCGGGCTCACCTCACCCGAATCCGTATCAACGCGGACGATCCGATGATTATTGGTGTCCGCGACAAAAAGAGAACCCTCGGCAAACGCCAAACCACCCGGCTCATCCAGCTTGGCATCGGGTGTCGTAAAGGTGCGGCTGTTACGGTTGATGGGGTCGACCAGCTTGATCTTATTGTTATAGGTGTCTGCGACAAATAGCACGCCGTCCCTGTACAGGATCCCCAATGGATGTTGAAACTTCGCTTGGGCCTCATC
>JAYVSG010000042.1:0-5964 GCA_043775535.1 Candidatus Omnitrophota bacterium | reverse complement strand
CCCTCGCCCAGGTGCATCTTGACCTGGCCGATGGAGGAAGGATTAAGGCCCTTGGTGGCGGTCAACACCAGCTCACCCTTGTCCTCATGGTATAGATAGATGGAACAGACCTCACAGGCCATGTGCTCCGTGATCATGGCCGTGATCTTCTGGAGGAAATCCTCCATGCCCGGGGCATCGTGGAAAAGCCCGGTCAGTTCACCGACGTCGCAAATAAGTTTGACGTGATCGCGTTTCATTCCATAGACCCTTAAGGGTGCACATATATCGGGAAGCCGGGGCTCGAACCCGGGACCTCTTGCTCCCAAAGCAAGCGCGCTAGCCAACTGCGCTACTCCCCGTAAGTCTTTATACGGACTGTGTCAGGCCCCAGAGGGGGACTGACCTCCCCGTAAAATGGACGTCTCAAAATCGCTGTCAGTATAGCACGTTAAATAATTGAAATCAAAAACAACAAGCGTATAATGTGTAAATATATGAAGAAATATAAATTATGGATCATACTTCTCTGTGTTGTCTTCTTCCTGACCGCGCTGACCATCTATCTTAACCGCGTGGTCTTTCCTGTTGCGCTCAAACAGACAGCCATCACCCAGGCCGAAACCTTCCTTAAACGCAAGGTCGAGATCGGTTCGCTCCGCTTCAACTGGGTCAAGGGCTTCATCATCGACAATATCAAGGTCTACCAGAAAGATTCCACCCAGATCTTTGTGCAGGCCGAACAGCTCTCCTTCGGCGTGGTCTTCATCCCCGGCTTCAAACAGCACCAGATCAACATCCCTTTCATGAACATCACCAACCCGTCCGCCCACCTGGTGCGCACGGGCGACCAATGGAATTTCAGTGACCTGCTTGTCGCCCCTCCGGCACAAGACAAACCATCGCCCTTTGCCGTTGCCCTGGCCGGCGTGCATATCACCGGCGGCAAGCTGCGGCTCGACGACATCCGCCCGGACGTGACACAAACCGAACTATTGGATGGGCTCGATCTCAAGGTCAGCCTGTCCTATAAGGGTATCGGCTTTGACGTGTCCGCCCACCTTCCTGAGAAAAAAGGCAGGGTGGAAACCAGCGGCGTATACCAATTGTCGAGCGGCGCCCTGGAGGCCAAGGTGCATATCAACAACCTGCGCCCCTCGGATTACATGTCCTTTGTCCCTCCTGTGGAAGGATTGAAATTCACCAACGGCCTACTGGAAGACGTGCAGGCCGAAATTGATTACAGCAAGGAACGGATCACCGCCAGCGGGGACATTGCCATCAAGGACCTTGACCTCGGATTCAATGGCCAATCCTTCAAAGGCAGCCTTACCGCAAAACTCCATGACCTTCGGATCGAAAAAGACGCACTCGTCATCGACGGAGACGTGACATCCCCCAATGCAGCCATCACCCTTGCCCCCAAACAAACCGTCAAAGGTGCCATCAGCCTGGAGAAATTCAAGGTGCGCCGCGACAAGGACGGCACACAGCTAGTCGGCACACTGACCGTCAAAGGACTTGATGCACGCATGGACGCACAAACGTTCAAAGGCAATGTGACGGCGCGGCCCGTGACCATCCAGATCAACCCTGCCAATGACATCACCTTTGCAGGCGCCTTGAAAATGGATGCATTCACTGCAGAAGTGCCTGGCGTTTCCTTCAACGGCGACATCAGCTTGGACGATGTGAGCGCGTTAATATCCGTGGCCAAGGGCATTACGGCCTCAGCCAAGGTCGCGATCAAGGACATGCAGCTGGACCAGCCTTCTGGTGCGCATATCAAGGGCAGCATCGAACTCCCTTCCTTGTCCTTAAAGCTCGCCAATGATACGGTGACGGTCAAGACCCGGGGCGATCTCAATAACTGGCAGGTCAGCATGGCCAAGGATCAGAACGTGACGGCCCAAACAAGCTTCACCGCCGATGTGGTCTACCCGCTGAAGACTCCCGAAGACCTTAGCTACCGCGGTACCTTTACCGTAGACCATGCTGAAGCCAATGGTTTTCCAGGCGGGCCGTTCAAAGACATTGCCCTCAACGGCGACTATGCGACCGACAATCTCAACATCAAGCTGCTCTCCCTCACCGCTTTCGGGACTGCCCTCAAAGCATCCGGCACGATCATGAACTTCAAGGCGCCGGTGTTGAATGTGCAGGCTGCGGCGGAAAAGATCGACCTCGGGAAGCTCAAGGAAATATTGCCGGACCTGTTCAAAGAATACGGCCTGGAAACCAGCGGCGAAGCTTCCTTTAACGCGCAGTTCCAGGGCCTCGCCTCCGACCCCTTGAGCGGCAAGATCAAGGCCCAGGCCAAATTGAACAATGTCTCCGTATCCAGTCTGAAATTCAACCAGAGCGCGCACAATATCTCCGGCTCGATCGAAGGCACACCAGACGCCCTGGCCTGGAATGATTTCACCGGCACCTATCTGGAAAAGTCTTACACCCTGACCGGGACGCTCAATGATTTCAAGAATCCCCGCGTCAAGACCTCGCTCGATGGTGCGGATGTCAAACTGCATATCGATGCGGCCAAGGACGGCGACATTGTCACCATCAAACGGCTCGACGGCAAATACATGAACATCGCCTTCAACACCACCGGCACCGTGTCCATGCCCGCAGGCAAACAGCCGGCCATTGACCTGCACAATAAGGTCGACCTGGAGATCAAGGACCTGTTGCCCTTCCTGCCACCGGAACAGAAGAAGACCATTGAACCGCTCAATATCACCGGCGCCCTCAACGTGGAAGCAGACGTCAAAGGCCAATTGCCCAACTGGCAGGACTGGACCACCAATGCCACCATCACCAGCCCCCTGCTCTCCGCCATGGGATACAAGATCAACGACGTGACCCTGGTCCTGGCCCAGCACGACGGCAAGATCAGCAATCTCACCGTCGATGCGGTCGCCTATGAAGGCAAGGTGCATGCGGTCGGCAGTGGCGACCTGAGCACGGCGAAGATGCCCTTTGACCTCGCGCTCAACGTGGAAGCATTGAACATGCAGAAATTGAAGATGGACATCCCGGCGGTGAGGGGTGAGCAGATCAACGGAAAATTCTACCTGACCACGGTGAGCAAGGGTGAACTTGCCGACATCATGAACGTGCAGGCCAAGGGATCCCTCGCGGTACGTGAAGGCTTCCTGGGCGAGTTCAAGGTGTTCAAGGGTTTGCTTGGCATCCTTAATGAAGGCTTGCGGATCGGGCAGGTGATGATCACCGACGTGGAAGGGAATTTCATCGTGGAGAACCAGAAGATGACCACGGACAATCTAAGGCTTAAGAGCCCCACCATCGTGCTGTTGACCGAAGGCTGGGTCGCCTTCAACCAGGATTGCGACCTCAAGGTCACCGTGGACATGTCCTCAGGGGTCGTGCCGCAGCTGGCCGAAGAAGTATTGCGTACGCTCGAAGTGCACATCCACGACAAGATCTCCAACCCCAAATTCGATAAGAAGATCTCAGTGCCGCAGGTGATCAACTCCGCATTGAAAATATTCGGCTTAATGCAGTAAGGTCTTGAATTTCTTGAGCGCCCGGGCGCGGTGGGAAATGCTGGCTTTGACGGACGAGGGCAGTTCGCCAAAGGTCTTGTTATAACGCTTCAGGAAAAACAGTGGGTCGAAACCAAACCCATTCTTACCCCTCTTCTCCGTCGTGATGTATCCGCTGCAGGTCCCTTCAACTACTCCGATCGTCCTGCCCTTACCATCCACCAGTGCAATGACACAGCGGTAGCGGGCCTGACGCTTGGACATGGGCACGCCCTTGAGCATGGCGAATAATTTGCGGTTCTTAGCCTCTTCCGAAGCGCCTTTGCCTGCAAAGCGTGCGGAATAGATGCCCGGCGCATTGCCCAGGGCTTTGACCTCCAGGCCTGAATCATCGGAGATGGTCATCAGGCCGGTGGCCAGCGCGATCTCGCGCGCCTTCTTCAAGGCATTTTCCTTATAGGTCTTTCCGTCCTCGACAACATCGGGGAGTTCAGGGTGTTCGAGCAGGGAGGAAACCTTGAACGGCAGGCCGGCCAGGACTTCCCTGATCTCAGCCACCTTGCCTTTATTGCGGGATGCGACGATGATCTCACGCATCAGAATTTCAACCCGGGCAGGTTCTTCTTCTGGATGGCGACCAATTCCTTGATGCCCTTCTTGGCGAGCTTAAGCAGGGCGGACATTTGTGCGTCGGAGAAGGTGCCGCCTTCGCCCGTACCCTGCACTTCGACGAATTGGCCCTTGCCCACCATGACCACGTTCATGTCCACTTCAGCCTTGGAATCCTCGATATAATCTAGGTCAAGCGCCGGGGAACCCTTGGAAATACCGACGCTGATGGCCGCGATATAGTCTTTTAAAGGGATGGTGCTGATGGTTCCCTGCTTCTTCAGCCACAGGAGCGCATCGGCCAGGGCGATGAAGCCGCCGGTGATGGAAGCGGTGCGTGTGCCGCCGTCGCCCTGCAAAACATCGCAGTCGATGCGGATGGTACGCTCGCCCAATTGCTTCATGTCCACGACCGCGCGCAGGGAGCGGCCGATCAGGCGCTGGATCTCCTCGGTGCGGCCGGAAGTCTTCTCGCGGCGGATGCGGGACGTGCAGGAACGCGGGAGCATGCCGTATTCAGCCGTGACCCAGCCTTCGCCCCTGCCCTTCATGAACGGGGGGACACCTTCTTCAACCGAGGCAGAACAAATGACCTTGGTCTCGCCGAACTCGATCAGGCAGGAACCTTCCGCATGCTTCAAATATTTCTTGGTCACCTTCACCTTGCGCATCTGGTCTGCTTTACGTCCGTCGTGGCGGGGCATTATTTCTTGCCTTTCTGGGGATATTCGGCCGTGACCGTGGTGGCAATGCCGCCGCGGGGGTTCATGATGACCTCGACCTTCATGGAGCGGGGCTTAGCCGCCTTCACAAGATCGTCGATCAGGCGGTTGACCAGGTGCTCATGAAAAATACCGACATTGCGATATTCAACAAGATACATCTTCAAAGATTTCAATTCCAAACATACAGCAGCCGGCTTATAGGACACCTTGATGACGGCAAAATCCGGCAGGCCGGTCTTGGGGCAGATGCAGGTGAACTCCGGTATTTCCAGGTCGACGACATAGTCGCGGTCCGCATACTGGTTCTCCCACACTTCGATCTCCGGCAACTTCATGCTGCGGACCTTGTCCTGACGGCCTTCATAAGAACTGACTTTACTCATGTTTGCCTTTCTTGCTTATCTTAACTTCATGAATTTATGTGTCTGCGGCAATACCCTGACATTGGTCAGGAACTTGGAACAATATTTCTGCAAGGCCACGCAGCGCTCGACGCTACCTTCCTTCATGTCAAAATAATTGGGCTGCAGGATGAACACCGCATCCGGTGCAATGCCCTTGACCAGCTCGACAGCTTGGTACACATCCACATCCGACGTGTCCTTGGTGACAACAACCTTGAGGAAGGTCTCCTTCTTCACCGCAATGCGCAAGAATTCCTCATGTTCCCTCCAAAAGGCCTTTTCCCCGGTCGAGCTGGGTAATTTCAAGTCCATGGACACAATGTCGACATCGTCGATGACCATGGCCAGTTCCTTGGGAAGGATGCCGTTGGTTTCCAGGTAGACCTTCATCCCAGCCTGGCGCAACTCTGGCAGGAATTCCTTTAAGAAACCCGCCTGCACCAGCGGCTCACCGCCGGTGATGCTCACCGAATGACAGCCCTCATACAAGGCCTTGACCTGGGCCAACAACTCGGCCTGGCCGATCTCTTTATAATTGCGCGATGTGTCCCCGATGGAAGCGGGCGTGTCGCACCATGAGCAATGGATATTGCATTCAAAAAAACGCACGAAGACCTGCGCCGCGCCGGCATACGGCCCTTCGCCCTGGATGGAACGGAAAATTTCCATGATCTTGGCGGTCATCTTAGTATCCTGCATCCTTGAGCCCCTTGTCCCTCAGACGGCAGCTATCGCATTTGC
>JAYVSG010000041.1:0-1890 GCA_043775535.1 Candidatus Omnitrophota bacterium | reverse complement strand
AAGCCTTGGGGTTGGGTCCACTGGAAGATTTCTTGGCCGATGGCGAGATCACGGACATCATGGTCAACAACAAGGACGAGATCTTTGTTGAGAAGCGCGGCAAGATCCTGTTGACCAATAAGAGATTCATTTCTAACGACCAGGTGCGCGCGATCATCGACCGGATCATCGCACCCTTGGGCCGCCGTGTTGATGAATCGACACCGATGGTCGATGCCCGTTTGCCCGACGGAAGCCGTGTGAATGCCATCATACCGCCGCTGTCCCTGAACGGCCCGATCATGACTGTGCGTAAATTCTCGCAGGAACGCTACACGGCCGACGACCTTTTGACCAAGTTCCACTCCCTGTCCCAGCCTATGATCGATTTTCTCAACGCCTGCGTCATTGGCCGCAAGAACATGATCGTCTCCGGCGGTACGGGTGCTGGAAAAACCACTATCTTGAACATCGTTTCGCAATTCATCCCGGACAATGAACGCATCATCACCATTGAGGACGCGGCGGAGTTGCGCCTGAGCAAGACGCATTGGGTGCGTTTGGAATCCAGGCCGGCGAACATTGAAGGACGCGGTAAGATCACCATCCGCGACCTGTTCATCAATACGCTGCGTATGCGCCCCGACCGCATCATCATCGGCGAGTGCCGCGGCCCCGAGGTCCTGGACATGCTCCAGGCCATGAACACCGGCCATGACGGGTCTTTGACTACGCTGCATGCCAATTCCCCCAAGGACGTGCTTGCGCGTATGAGCTCCATGGTCCTGTTGTCAGGCATTGAACTCCCGATCCGCGCCATCTATGAAATGGTTTCTTCCGCCATCCATGTCGTCATCCAGATCAATCGTTTTTCCGACGGAAGCCGCAAAATGACGGCGATCTCGGAACTGACCGGCAAGATCGTGGACGGCATGCCGGAGATCAAGGACATCTTTGTGTTCAAGCAGCAGGGCATGAATGCCGAAGGCATTGTCCAGGGGACCTATGTGCCCACCGGTTATGTGCCCATGTGCTACGATGATTTCATCACCCGCGGCCTCATCCTTCCCAAGACCATCTTTACCCCATGAGCATCACCAACCTGACCCAGGGTTCCCTGCTGGCAGACCAGGTTGAATTTGCGGACACCCCCCTGAAACGCATGAAGGGTCTTTTAGGCCGGCCCGGCCTTAATGATGGGCACGCCCTGGTGATCTCTTCCTGCCAGAGCGTGCACATGGTTTTCATGAAGTTCCCCATTGATGTTGTTTTTGTGGACCGCAGCCGGTGCGTGGTCGGCCTCTGTTCGGACCTCAAACCCTTCGCCTTCTCCCCTATTTTTTGGAAATCTGCTTGCGCCATAGAGTTACCCACTGGTACAATTGACAAGACACAGACTAAAATTGGTGATCAATTAAAATTTAGTTAGCTTGTCACCCCCGAGTGTTTTAATCGGGGGCCTAAGGCATCCACTTGAATTCGGGTTACGGTGGGTGTCCCTAATCTTTTATTTTAGTAGGTTTATTTCCAGTCTGGACATTTCTATGGGCGTCACATATAAGCTGACCGAGGATATTGTCCATTTTATCCTTCAGCAAAAGCAGGCGAGCCCTGGCCTGTCCTGCCGCGAGCTGGTTGAACAAATAGCCGCCCAATTCCAGAAAGAGGTTTCCAAATCCTCCGTACATGATGTTTTAAAGCATGCGAATATCACCAGCACCCGCGGCCGTAAACCCAAGAATAAATTCGAGATCCCGGAAGTTAAGAAGGCCCAGCTTTTCGTGCCATCCGCACTGGTTGTTTCGCCTGAGCCTGAACTGATCATTCCGCCAGCGCCACCTGTGCCTTCTGTTCTGCATCAGGAAATAGCGGTGGTCATTGCGCCGCCGCACCTGCCGGATGAGCCTACGG
>JAYVSG010000040.1:0-6614 GCA_043775535.1 Candidatus Omnitrophota bacterium | reverse complement strand
CCAACGGCTGCTGCATCCCCATAACATTGCCCTGCGACCCATCAATGGACTTCAAATCAATATCAGAAATGGCCTTGGATGTTTCTTTCTGTTGTTTCTTGAGGTCCTGGGTCAACTTCTTGATATTCTTGACCTGATCTTCCATGGACTTTACCCTGGCTTCAAAATCATAGTAATTCTTTTCAAGGCGCGCGACATATGCCTGCTGGTCTACACCTCCAACAGATAAACCAACAGCAGCATTCCCCACAGCCATTGCGGCCACCTTGCCTACCTTCGTTTCTTTCTTTGTCAAAGCCATCAACAAAGTCCACAATATCAAGGCCGACAAGGCAAGCACCGGATAGGCTATCGCAGGATTCTTACGGATGAACGAACGTATTTTTTCTAGATCCATTTGAACCTCATTTTCCTACGATCATATACACGTTCGTTGCATCTCCATCCTGCCCCTTGGCCAATAACATGTCCTGATCTGATGCAATGGCCAACAAATTGGGGAAAGAAACCTGCTGTAAAGGAATGACCACACTGTTATTGCCCTGATTACTGGCCTTTAATATGTATGCCGCGAGATGCGGAAGATCATATATCCTCTCGACAATAATTCTTATCCCTGACCTATCAAAGCTTATCTCCTGCCCTCCTTTTAACAGCGTTGCGCCGGCTGGTTCAATTCCACGCAAGACTACCTTCATAAGATCCATCGCATCAACCTTGGCAGCGCCTGGTATACGTTCCAACACATGCCCATCCACATCGACCCTGACATCGTGTTCAGCAGAGATCTTCAGACTTAGTGGATACGATTCTCCTGACGCAAGTGTGACGAATATATCCGCAGGAGAATTGGTCTTAGGCAAAAGATAAACGGATCGGTCAAGGACCTCGACCAGCACAGAATCAGGCATGCCGCCTTTAATGACCTTAGCTATTTTCTGTGGGAACGCTACTTCACTGACCTTCCCGACAGCCACATGCACCTGAATTGCAGAAGACGCATGGGAAAGATCACAACAACCTGTAAAAAACAAAAACATGCCGGCAAATAATACCATCTGTTTCATGACACAGCCTCCTGCTCTATTTTCTCGATCATTAAACCATACGGATTATTCTCTGTAGGGTCGACACTGCGCACATACACCCGGTATAGCATGCGCTGTATCTTGATCTCTTCCTTCCCCACGTATATCCCTTTTTCACCCTGCAGAGTAACAATAAAGCCCTTGCCTTCCACGTCCACCGTCGGATCATTTGTTATAGAAAACAAAGATGAAATATTGTTACGCTTCACTTCATCCAGGTCCTTATTCAACCGCGACCGGGTTTGTGCCAACAGCGCGGGAGACATGAACCGCTGTGCACGGGAATACACATCCCGCACGGTCACGGGAGTAAAATTACTCCAATTCAATACCCAAGAAGATACAAAGACGGCGACTGCAGATTTGGGCATGGATTGCGGCAAGGCCATCCCTGCCTCCGATACACCTGGAATATAATAGATCGACTTAGGCTTGAACGACATATAGACAAGGGCAATTGATAAAATGCCGCAAATAAATAACGCCCCCATCAATGCAATGCCCAGCCTGACACTGGAGCGCTCCGCGCCTGACCAACGGTCAATGAACTGGGAACTTTTGGACCTAACAGCTTGCATAATATTGGACCTTCCCGGGAGAAGGGACCAGGCCAGGCAACTGCGCCCCCTTCATGTATAACCAATGCAATAAATACCCCTCCGGTTTATCCCTCTTGAACCTGACTAAAAATATCCATCCGGCAATGGCCGCGACACCAGGGATCACAGGCCCCAGAAGCACGCCGCCCCCGCCGCCTATAAGAACTAAAATGCCCAGATCCTCAAGCTCCAGGCCCGCAAGTAAGATCGGCTTATCCAGCGTCCGTGGGCATTTGCGAGACATGTCAGATGACCTGCACAAATAAAAGGACAATAAAAGCAACGCCGCAAGAGACCGCTATCTTATGCCTGCCTCTCAATAAAGCCCCGACACAAACAAGCAGGATCACAAAAGAAAGCACCTTGGCGATGGGCCCTTTCAGTATCGATATCATCTGTGTTGAGTAATCTTCGACAACCGCCTGGGGATCCCCTGCGGATGTCGCCTGTGCCAACACCGTGGGCACCCAAGATAAGAACATCACACAACCCATTGATAAACAACGCATTAAATATTGCATCTTTCCCCCTCCTTGTTGTTGAACGTTACCTTCCGTACAATTCAATGACCACCGATAAATTACTGCCTAATTGACCTAAGCTAAGGATGTTCAAAGGATACTTATGTCTCAGTTGTTCCAACGCCCTTAGAATGCGCATATACCGGTCCTGGCCAAACACTTCATAAAAACTGACCTTTATATTTATCTGCTGTATGCCTTCCCATTTCGAAGGCTTCGCTGCCGATGCAATGACAGCCCCATCTTCGAGCCCATTCACTTCAATGGATCGCTTGATTCCATGGAGCCATGTTAAAGAATTAATAGCTTCATACAGATCCCGATAATAAACCTCAATGGCATCCATAGGATCATCAGGAAGGGTATTAAGATCAATATTTGCCCCAGAGTGCCTATCGATCCTTAGCTCCACCCTTTGCCCTGACCGCTTATTAATGACTGCACCCAGGATCTCTGCATCCATAAACATGCCCACAGTCCTGAACTTCTTGTATGGCAGTAACTCATCCGATGGGTACAGTAGCGCGCTAACAGCCCATCCTTCTTGCATCGTCTGGGATATAGTGAACTCTTTTAGCAGGTAACCTTCAGGTAAACCGGCAATAAGATCATGGTACAAACGCTCATACGGCAGTGCTGCGTAGCTTTTGAACAATTGCTTAAATCTGCGCTGGTGCAGTTCACGCAAACGCACAAGCACTTTTTGCCTCTCTGCCTCTTGCTGGTGTGCACGTGCTTCAGCTTGCTGTTTATTCATGCGGATGCCGATATACGAACCCAGGATCAACGATATAAAGACAAACGCCGCCATTCCTTTCTTAAGATATTGCCGGGAAAGAGAACGCCGCTTATTCCGGACCAATTCCTCCGGCAAAACAAAATTCATCCCAAATTTTGCGGTCTTCAAGCCCTCCAGGATGGGAGCCATCTCTGTGACGTGAACAACATCTTCCGCAAGAACCAGTCCTTGACGGACAAAGGCATCGATCCATTCACGATTATTGGAAACAATACTGAACGGCACATCACGATGGGCCGCATAACTTTGCCTGCTCCGCTTGATCTCGGAACATATATATCCGGCATCCCGCATGCTGATGCGGCGCGGCGCAGTGAACCGTAAGCCATCCAGGATGGTAATGATCGCCTGTGTTTTCAGGTCATCGACAAAGATCACCGCCTTGTCCTGTGGCAATAACGAATGGCTTGCAAGAAAAGCCCTTATCCCAACCGGATAAGGCACCAGGGCCTTTACCGTAACTGGTTTGAAATATTGGTAGATCTCTTCTACTTTTGCCTTTTTGACAGCTGTGACCTGGAAGATATTCTGCTGCAGGCGCTCCTCCTGGATCAGATATTCATTGGAGAATGCAGCATTGATCAAAGCTTCTTTTTCCACACCTGACTCTTGGGGGACAGCAACGATCTTTGTTTCACAATCAATGAACGCCGCTGTGACCAATTTCATCCTGGATTTGATACCACGCTCGACCTCCTCCCTGCCATAAGCAGCAGAGTGGCCATCAATATCCATATACAACCAATCATCCACAAGCACATGCGTCATATTCATCCCCTTTTGGGTGTAATAAAGATGACCAATTCGGTCTTGCTATTCTTTTCCTGGACATACTCAAACAATTTTCCTAACAGCGGGATCTTGGATATTCCCGGAACGCCCTGTTTACTTTTTTCATTGTGGGAAGTGATCAGCCCGCCGATGGCAACTGTCTGTCCCTCATTAAGCTTGACCAAGGTATTGATCGATTTCGTGGTGGTCTGTGGGGCTTCGATCTTTGTGTTACCGGATGTAATAGAACGTATGTTGTCAATGGTGGTCACAACAGGAGCCACTGATAAATAGATCTGGTCCCCGACAATATTACCGACCAGGCGCATGGTAACGCCTTCCTGCACTTGGGACGTTGAGATCGAAGTGATGGTGCCTGTCTGGGTCGTCTCCAAGGTAGTACGGTCCACGAAACTCTGCGTGGAACCCACCTGAATGACCGCCACCTGGTTATTAAGAATGGTCACCTTTGGCTGGGAAACCACCTCGACCTTCCCCTGCTTGCTTAAGGCATCAATAGCCAATTTGAATCTTTCCCCATCCGTATTAAAAGTGAATAACTGTCCCCCTGTAAAATTACCGGAAGTAAAATTGGAGGCCATGCCGATCTTGCCCAGATCACCCAATTCTTTGGATAACACATTCCAATCAACCCCGAACCTGTTCTCATCATTGAGCACCACCTCCATCACCTTGACATCCACTTCGATCTGCTGGGTAACGCGTCGATTCAAGTCATCAAAATACTGGCTTATCCTCTCCAGGTATGGCGGTGTATCTGTAACGATGACCGCACCAGCCGGCTTATTCACTGAGAACTGGCCGGTCTTGGAAAGCAGTGTCTTTAAATTGTCCCTCACATCGTCCCAAAAAGAGATGCCTTGCGCCGAGTTCTCGACCAGTATCTTTGTCCCTAATTTTATCTGCTGGTTCGCATTATGGCCGTTATTGCTGGCTGAAGAATCATCATTGCTCTGAACAAATGATTCATTGCTGGTCACATCATTGAATTGCTGCGTCACCGGCGGAAGGACAATACGAAAAATACGGGTTTCCTGGGACAAAATGATGAGATCATTGTTCCTGGCCCTAAAACCATAGCCGGCTGAATATAGGAGCGTATTCAGAGCACGTTCGACAGAGACCTCCACAACATTAATGGACATAACCTTGTCCTCGACCCCAGGACCAAGGATCACATTGTGATGCACAGCCTTGCCTACAGACTTCAAGATCAGGCTCAGCGGCAAATTAACCGCCCTTAGGGTTATATTTCCTTCAAATTCCTTAGGTAAGAATTCTTTCTGCTCGATGACCTTCTTATCCCCTTGGACAGAAGAAGGCGTAAGCATAGGCGCAGCAGGTGCTTTATTTTGCTCCGCCCACTCCTGCTGTAATATCTGAGCTTTCTCCTGCTCGCCCAGGACCTGCTGGTTCGCCATGACCACCGGGCAAATGAGTAATATCAGCGGTACGCACATCCATCTGATCAGTTCCTTCATACTCCTCCTTTGATGCTGAAATAGGATAAGCAGGCGCCTGCGCCCATTCTCCTGGTTTGATTATCACAAGTTCTTTATGGGCAGGAATAAAAACACCATTGGAAATGTGTCCCGGAACCTGTACAGACTGGACGATGGGGCTCTCCCAATGATAATAAGGAAAGCGCCCACCCTGGAATTCAGCAGCAATGGTCCGCATCTCTTCTTTAGCTGCGGAACGATAACCTTGCTCATATGCCTGCTTTTCATCCGGTGACAATGTTGAACAGCCTGAGATAAAAAGCAGCAATAATACCAAATTAGATCCCATACGGATGCTCCTTTGCGCATACTTTTACCGCCTCAATAAGATCATTGCCGCAAGCTTTTTCTTTTTCGTATAAATACTCGTTATTCCTAGGCTCTGAATTGGCAACCCAGTAAAGGAAGGGGTCAGGGACAAGACGGATGATGCCGCAAGCACTGTCTGTGATCACCAAAGCTTCTGAGAATTTACATTTGACTGTCTCGATAGACTTCAATGATTTAATGATCCCGTCGCTAAAAGAAAATTTTTCCTTCAACATATCGATCAGACTGGCCTCCTGTTTGAGGAATACCTTATTTGCCGCATTGGCCACAATGGCAAGTCCGCTTTCCTCGCGGGCCAGATCAGCCATTTCCTGAGTGATAGCCACAACTGAACAGCGATACTTCCGGAAGGTCTTAAAAGCATTGGTAATAAAGTCAGCACTGTTCTTAACCTTAAGTAAGGACCATGCTTCATCAATCAGTAGATATTTACGTTTGCTTCTCATCCTCTCCAATGACACAAAATTAGTTATGAAGAACATTAGATTAAGCAGGACAGTGACCTGAAGATCCGGATAGGAACTCAGATTTGCAAGTTCAAATACTGTAAAACGCCGTTCTATCTTAAATTGGCCTTGACCGTCGAAAAACTTGCCATAGGGACCTTTCGCAGTAAAAGGCGTAAGCCGCAGCGCCAAGGTCGGCCCCATCAACGAATTGATGCCGAAATGGGCATTAAAATCATTCTCGTTAAGCACTGCCGCAACATCCGATAGCGTCACCTCCAGACCGTCTTTCTTGTTCTCATAAGCCCTAGTTACTGCTCTGTGCAGGAGACCTTCTTCTTCACGATTCAGACGGTCACGCTCATCACCGCCAGAGGCCATTTGGGATAACATGGACAAAAGAAAAGAAAGGTTCTCCGGGGTAGGCGGGTTTGCGAAGGGGTTGATGGTCACAGGCAAGTTCAGGTCAAATGTAACGTATTGCCCATCCAGGATACGTGAAAGCTTTTCATAGGAATTGCCTTTGTCGAGCACGAA
>JAYVSG010000039.1:0-6082 GCA_043775535.1 Candidatus Omnitrophota bacterium | reverse complement strand
CCGAATAAGAAAATAGTAGTATATAAATAAATACTATTAATAAAGGAAGGAACTGACGGAAGGCGCTATTTCGTAGCAAAAATGCCATAACCTTGTTTGGTTTCAATGATATGCGGCGCATTAAGAATTATTTAAATTATAACAAAGGTAGGAGGTGAAAAAATTATTTTTCGAACTATTTTAATGCGGATATGGGTAGATCATGCAAAAAGGTACCAGCTACCTTTTTGACTTTGAGAGGAGACGCTTTTTCTGAATGGAACGAAAAAAATTATTAGCTTCTTCAAGCCACTGCAAACGTTCTGCGTACGTTGTTTTCTTTACATAGTGCTCTAAGTGCTCGTAGACCTCAAACTTCTTTCTTCGCGCTTTTATCATTTCTGGATCCTCTTAATAGTATTTAATTGCACTGTGCCATCTAGATCTTTATTCCGACCCGCAATTTTTTCAATTTTAAAAGATGGTCAATTCCAATTAACGGAACATTCACCCTATCCACCCGCACATTCTTTTTATTTTTATAAAGATCAATAAAATTGATCGGCTCATCAACAAACATATCAACTATGCCGAGAAGGTACCAGCTACCTAGCTACCTTCTTGGATTTGTTTTTTAACATGCCGTCGCGACGGTTCAAGAGGTCAAGGTCGCTGTACCAGCCGCTATTCACCAGCACGCGATATGCTTCCCGTCGAGAAATATCATCTTCCGCGAGGTTTCTATAGAGATCGTGAAAATCCAACTGGACAATTCCCTGACGGCCAGAGATCAAGGCCACGTGCCCAGACCAAATGTAATAAGCAGGGTCACTCACAATTCCAGCTTTTATCGGATTTCTATCAATGTACCGCGTGCATGCAAAGAAATACCAGGCATCCAGGATCGTAAATGTTTTATACCGCCCTTGAAAAACATGTCCCACATGCTCGTATTTATCATTAAAATATTGCGCGTAACACTTTCCAACATACTCCATAAATTTGGAGTTTGCCCCCTCTGCTTGCGGCCCCACAAGCAGATGCGCATGATTACTCATAAGCACATAATTATAGATCAATACGGAGAACCTTTTCCGCGCTTCTTCCAACAAATACAGATATTTCTGAAAGTCTTTGTGCTCTCGAAAAATAACCTGTTTATTGTTTCCCCTGACAATAAGATGATACACATAGCCCGGTTGACTAGAACGACAAGCTCTTGGCATATAAACTCCTCGGATTGTCGGGGGAATTAGATAAACAGGACAGACAATAAATACACCCTGGGGGAAGAGTGCAAAGAAGGTAGCTGGTACCTTCTTTTTTTACTGCGGGAATTGTGGAAAAACGGAGAGGCAGGGATTCGAACCCTGGGGCCAGGTTACCCCGGCCAAGTGATTAGCAGTCACTTGCAATCGGCCACTCTGCCACCTCTCCATTAATCTATGGATCCCCGCTTTCGCGGGGATGACAGATCAATTCTCTTGGATCAATTTCGACTTGCGTTTCTTCTGAAAGAACTCTGTAACAATGCCCCCGCATTCAGGGGCTAAAATGCCGCTTTCAACATCGATCGAATGATTCCCGCCCTTATATGCTTCCGCGCCAAAACACAGACGCCCCAAACGAGCCAGGACCAAGGCGCCGGAACACATCGAGCAGGGCTCGAGTGTAACATAAAGAACACATTCCTGCAACCACTTCGAACCCAAATAACTGGTGGCCTGGGTGACGGCGATCATTTCCGCGTGGGCGGTCGGATCCTTAAGGGTTTCGACCTGGTTATGCGCCCTTGCAATGATCTTGTTCTCATGCACGATCACTGCACCGATCGGCACTTCATCCGCCTCAAAAGCTTTTCTCGCCTGGCGCAGGGCTTCCTGCATGAACATTTCATCGATCTTGGTCATGACCTGACGGGAACAGCAGGAATATGGATATGGACAGATGTGCCTTTGCGCAGGGAACTTTGGATGCGGATGTCGCCCCCCGCGGCATGGACCAGGGAATAAACCACGGAAAGGCCAAGGCCGGTGTTCTTTTCAAAACCACGCTCCTTGGTCGTAAAGAACGGCTCAAAAACCTTGGACAAATGTTCCGGTGTAATGCCGATCCCCTCATCCTCGATGATGACCGCAAGCAGGTTCCTGGGCTTATCGAAGGACGTCAGCAGCCTGATCTTGCCACCGGCAGGCATGGCCTGAACAGCATTGACCAGGACATTATGGAGGATCTGATGACATTCGACCACGCCCAGTGACGCCATGGGCAAATGCTGCCCCAGACGCGCCGATATCCTGATCTTAAGCCCCTCGACCTGCCTACCCAATAAGCCAACCACTTCCTTGGCCACGGCATTGATATCACAGGAATCGAGAGCCATGCGTCCACCCTGCTTGCCCAGACGGATCATGCGTTCGGTAGTGCCGGAACAGCGCCGCAGCTGGCGGTTGATCTGCTCGAGGGTCTTCATGATGGCGCTGAAATCTTTATAGGAAATATATTCGAAATTGCGGGATTTATAGTCGTCGACAAGCTTTTGGGAACTTTTGACCAGGGACTTAAGAGGCGCATCCAGCTCTTGGGCAAGGCCGGAAAGGGCGTCAAATGATGGGATGGACCTGTTCTTGGATTTTGGGGGCATAAGGAGAAAACGCGCCTGAGAGGGGTCGAACCTCTAACCTTCAGTTCCGTAGACTGACGCTCTATCCAGTTGAGCTACAGGCGCAAAGAGTGTTACTTTATACCAAAAACTTCAGGCTCTGTCCAGCTTTCTATTTGGCCTTTAATTCTTTCAACATCTTTTCCCGGTCGAGACCAAGTCTGGCCATGGCTTCCTTGGGATTCTCGCTGAAAAAACGGCAGAACGTGGAGACTTCCTTGATGGTGTGCAGGCCCTTGTCGGCGAGCGTCTTTAACACCACGGCACGGATCCATGTTTCATTGATGACCTCGCGCGCACCCAAACCAGCCTCTTGCGCAAGGCGGTCGCGGTATACCGTGCTGGGCGAAACAGGAAGGACACGTTTCTGTTCATAATTGTATTTGAAGACCTGCGACAAAAGCACCTTGTTGCTCTCAATGCCGCTGGTCTCGGAAAGTTCGTCAATGACACGGAACATCTTGCCGTTGGCATGGTAGCGTTTGAGGATGATGAACACATCGATCAGGTTGATCAGCATGTCCGGCACATTCATGGGCTCATTATGCAGACGCATGATGGCCTCACGGGAGGTCAGGGCATGGATGGTGCCCATACAATACTTTCCGATATTGACCGCCGTGATCATGTCCCTTGCCTCTTCCCCACGCACCTCACCGACGATCACGCGCTCCGGGCGCATGCGCAGGCTGTTCTTGACCAGGTCGGACAAACTTAAGCCCTCATCGGTCTCCAGACGGGAACAGCTGTCTTCCAGGAATGTGTTCAACTCAAGCGTGTCTTCGATCACGACCATACGGTCCTTGGTCGGAACAAAGCTCAACAAAGCATTGAGCAAGGTGGTCTTGCCTGTGCCCGGGCCGCCGGCAATAATGATATTGGCCGGACGTATGGACATCCCCTCCATATATAGCCACAATTGGCCGGCCACCTCATAACCAAAACTGCCGCCCTGGATAAGGTCAATGATGCTCAGCGGGTCAACCTTAGCCTTGGTGATGGTCAGCTGCGCGCCCAAGGGTGAATCAATGATGTTTACACGGCCGCCCAGATTGCTCAACTCAAGATTGGCGATCTTGTTATAGCCGTTGCGGCCCGCAAAAAGCAGCAGCTTCTGGATGAATACAGCCAATTCTTTTTGTGTTTGGAATTTACGCTCAGTGGCGATGAAGCCTTTTTGGTTGTGATGGATATAGATGGGCTTAAGGCCATTGATGATGATGTCCTCGACATCCGCGTCGCAAAGCAGCTCTTCAATGATGCCGTAGGACAAAAAGCTTTTAATGAAATTCTTCTTCTCATCAGGGGAAGAAAGACTTCCGGCAAAGGCCGGGTCCTCCCTCAATATCTCTTCCAATGCAGGCACGACAAGCGCCACCCGGTCTTCATGGAGCTGAAAGACCGTCATCTTGCCCTTGAGCTTGGGGATCAGAACCGTTTCCAGGGCTAATATTTTATCTTTGTTCATTGGGCCTTTTGTCCGCTTGTGATGACGATGGCTGCTTTATTGATATCGAGATATTGTTTTGCCGCGCGGCGCACATCTTCCTTGCCGACCGCATCCACCTGGGCATCAAATTTGGTGTGGAAATCATACCCCAGGCCATACAATTCATTGAGCGCCGCAGTGGAACCAAGGGCCGCAGGCGTTATCAAGCTTCTCTTGAACGTACCTTTTAAATAGGCCTTGGCATCTTTGAGTTCCTCGTCGGAAACAAGTTGTTCCGCCACGTCCTTCAATTGCCCGGCGAGTATGTCTTTGACAGTATCAATTTTATCATTTGTCGTCAAGACAAAAAGCTCCATAGTTCCCATCCCGATGCCCGGCATATAATAGGAACCGACCGTATATGCCTTGCCCAGCTCATCCCTCACCTTGACGAAGAGCCGGCCACTCAAGCCAGCTCCCAACACCGTATTGGCGGTATCCACGGCCCAACGGTCCGGGGCTTTGATGTCCGGCGCCTGAAAAGCGAACATGATGACTGCCTGCTCCTTATTGACCTTAAGGGCTTCTTCCCTCGTCTTCTGGGGAGAGGCCTCAACCGTCTCATTCAAGACAATCTCCCCCTTCTTTAAAGAACCAAATCTCTTTTTTAATTCTGCCAGCACCCAGACGCTGTCAAAATTACCGAACACGGAAATGACCATGTTGTTGGGTTTAATAAAACGGCCGTAATAATCCAGAACATCCTTGCGCGTGATCTTGCCAACAGAAACCTTGGTGCCTAAAAGATCCAGTCTATACGGATGTTTAAGATACAACGTTTCAAGCAATTTACGCTCCGTCAGCCCCCGGACATCATCTTCACGGGCATCAATAGCGGTGTAGGTATTGTCCTTGACCTCCTTGATCGCCGCTTCAGTGAATGAAGGATCACGGATAATGTCCGCAAAGAGTCCCAGGCCATAAGGCAGGTCGTCGGAAAGTACCTGCATTTGCAAACCAACGGTATTACGCCCCGCAAAACCCCCAATAGACCCTCCCCGCAATTCCATTTCCCGGGCGATCTGTACATCTGTTTTTTTCTTAGTCCCCTTGGTCCATGCCGAACTGAACAATTGGGATATCCCGTTAAGTTCGGGGCTCTCCTGTTTGATACCCCCATTGGCGGCCGCGTATACAGCCACCAGGTCAACAGTGCGGTCCTCCTGCAGCAAAATGGTCAGGCCATTATCCAAAACGAATTTCTGTATGCCCTTTGTCACCGCTGCCTGCATCTTATCCTGGGCCGCGGCTTCTGCACTCTTGGGCGTCAGGAGGGTAATATTCAAAGCCTGATCCACCAGGTAACGCCTCGCCACCCGCTTAATATCCTCATTGCTCACCTTCTTGATCTCATCCACGTAGCGACGGGAGAACTGTGCGTCACCAGCCGCCGCCTCATCGGTGGCAGCGCGCCACGCCCGGCTGGACGAGGTCTGGTTGGAATATACAAAACTGCTCAAGACCTGCCTACGGGTCTTTTCTAATTCTTCCTTGGATAAACCCTTGGCCTGGACCGCGGCAATGATCCCACGCACCGACTGAAGCACCTTGTCCATATCATCCTTGAGCATCATACCTTCTATTTCAAACACCCCCCGATCGATAGGGGTAAAATTAGAACAGCTGATGCTTTCAACCAAATGTTTGTCCTTATAAATATCTTTATACAGACGGGACGTTTCCCCCTGACCTAAAGCCATGGCGAGCACATCCAAGGCATAAAGATCAGGGTCTGCCAGGGCAATGCCCTGATAAGCCAGTGAAAAACGGAACAAGGGCGTCTGATAATATTGCTCGGAAGTCCTTTGCATGATCTGCGGGGGTTCTGCTGGCACATTGCGTTCACGGAAGGCCGCGGGCTTAAAATCAGCGAAGGTCTTCTTGATCAAAGGCATCACTTCCGCACTGTCGACCGCGCCAGCAACGGAGAGGATGATATTATTCGGGATATA
>JAYVSG010000038.1:0-3147 GCA_043775535.1 Candidatus Omnitrophota bacterium | reverse complement strand
AGCGGTGTGCTTTATCAGGATCCAACGGCGGGCCAATCCTTGATCGCAGCGGCACAGAATGCGGTTGACCTTCATAAGGGAGAATCCCGTTCCCTGATGGGTTTTATCCAACATTTCTGGACCTTGGCTGTTCCTGACCCCAAGAGGGGGGTCAATAATGCGTTTGATTATCCCATGGGGCTGCCCTACCTGTTGTTCATAGTGCCGTTCTTTTTCCTACTTTTTGATTCCCTGCGCAAGCGGCAAATTGCGCTCCTTCCATTGATCACGGCTGTATACTGGGTCTTGTGGTGGTTTACCATGAGGGAAACAAGACATTTGTACATTCCCATGCTTTTAATGTTCCTGTCCGCTGCTCTTTATTTTAAGAAGTCCTCCAAGGTCTTGGCGGCCTGTCTCTTGGTTGCCATGGGCATGAACGCAGTCTCGGTGTACCGGGCTCATCACCATGATTGGGGGAAGCCTATGCTTGAAGTGATCCGTCTCAAGGACAAGGAGCTTTTGGAACAAGGGCTGCAGTATGTCCAAGCCGGCCGCAGGGACCTCATCTATCTTAAAGAGAATGAACTCGCCTTTGCTTTGTTTCCCGCCATGGTCACCCAAGAAAAATTACCCCGCACGATAAAGTTCTGATATATAATAAATCCTTTATTTAGAGACACTTAGAGGCCGGAATGCATCAAAGGATCGATATTTTGGGAGTTAAGGTGAGCGCCGTGAATTTGTCTGCGGCCTCTTCGATCATTGAGACTTGGATCAAGGAGCGTCGTCGGGCTTATGTTTGCGTGGCCCCTGTCTCAACCTTGGTCGATTGCCGCCGTGATCCGGCCTATAAAGTGATTGTGAATGCGGCAGATATGGTAACCCCGGACGGCATGCCGGTGGTCTGGCTGGCGAGGATCAAGGGACATGCATTCGTTGACCGTACCTATGGGCCGGACCTTATGCATGAATTGTGCGTTCGTCCCCATTTGCGCCATTATTTCTTTGGTGGCACGGAGGATGTGCTTGAAAAATTGCAACAGAACTTGAAAAAAGAATGTCCGCATATTAATATTGCGGGCATGTACTCGCCGCCGTTCAGGCATCGGGCTGAAGTCGAGAATGGGGACCTCATTGCAGCGATCAACACTGCCAAGCCTGATATTCTGTGGGTTGGTTTGGGGTCTCCAAAACAAGACTTCTGGATGAAGCTCAACCGCGGACAGCTCAATGTTCCGGTCATGATCGGTGTGGGGGCGGCGTTTGATTTTTTGGCAGGGGCAAAGGCCCAAGCCCCGCGTTGGCTGCAGAGGAGCGGATTTGAATGGTTATTCCGTCTTTGTTGTGAGCCGAGGCGTTTATGGAAAAGGTATTTGATCGGCAACAGTCTGTTCATTTATTATTTGATCCGGGATATTTTTTGTAAAGAGCTCCATGAACAATAAGCGCGTCTACTATCTTTTTATCCGTGCCCTTTATATCGGCATCGACATCGGCTGCATCACGCTGGCTTTTTATCTGGCCTGCCTTTTTCGTCATACGACCTTGTCCTTTCCCATAACCTTGGAGAGCTTTTTCTCAGGACAGTTCAATCCATTCAGGAACATCTTCCTCTTGTGGATGGCTGCCATCTTATTTTGCAATCAGGTCAATGGTCTTTATCAGACTCGCAGGGAATTGCTCGAAGGCTTTGAAATTCTGCAGGTGATCCGGTCTGTCGGCATGGCTTCGCTGGCGGTCATTATCCTGGTCTATATCTTGAAAGTGCAGGATTTTCCCCGTACGGTATTGATTTCCAGTGTTGTTTTTATCAGTGTGTTCCTCTCTCTGTGGCGTGTGGCGAAAAAATTCTTTGTCGAATACCTAGTCGCCCGCGGGTATAACAACTGGAATATATTGATCGTTGGTGCGGGCAAGGTGGGGCTGCTGTTGGCCCAGGAAGTGCGCCGCCGTCCGGGTCTGGGTTTGCGCGTGGCGGGATTCCTCGATGATCTTAAAGTCGGGACAGACCCTTCCAAAGGCCCGCAGATCCTGGGCAAGATCGATGATTTTGCGGACATTGCCAAACGCGAGTTCATCGGCACGGTCTTTATCACGGTCCATGATGATAACCAGGTTTTTTTGAAATTGCTCGAGGAGGCCAGGGAGTTGGGGGTGGCTGTGCGGGTGGTGCCGCAGGGCTTTGAATTCCTGGCCAATGATTTTGTTAAGTACAATATCGGTATTGTCCCCATCCTGGCCTATTCCGACATGGTGCTGCGTTACCGCCAGCATGGCAAACGCCTCTTTGATTTTTTTGCCGCCACTGCTGCGGTGTTCGTCCTCTTGCCGGTGTTCTGCGTGATCGCCGTGCTCATCAAGTGCGACAGCCCCGGCCCTATATTGTACAGGTCGAAGAGATATGGGCGCAGGGGGGAGATATTCAACATGTATAAGTTCCGCAGTATGGTCTTGAATGCGGACGATCTTTTAGCGGACCTTAAGAATAGGAACGAAGTGGATGGGCCTATCTTCAAGATCCGCAAAGACCCGCGTGTGACCAAGCTGGGGGCATTCTTACGCAAGTACAGCCTGGATGAATTGCCGCAGATATTCAATGTCGGCATCGGCGACATGAGTCTGGTGGGCCCAAGGCCCTTGCCTGTCGGGCAGGTGGAAAAGGAAGACCTCCAGCAGCTCAAGCGGCTCGAGGTGCGTCCCGGCATCACCGGCCTTTGGCAGATCAGGGGCAGGAGTGATGTCCCATTCGCGCGCCTGATCAAGTGGGACATTTGGTACATTAATAATTGGTCATTTGGCCTGGACTTATATATCCTATGGCAAACGATACCGGTTGTATGTAAAGGCAAAGGGGCATATTGATGTTGGACCGCGCAATACGGGCCTCATTCTACATCCTGATCTTCTTTCTTCCCGTCTCCATTGCCATGGTCGAATCTTTTTCTGCATTCGCCATTTTATTTTTCCTGATCAAACGTGCCGCTGCCGTTCGTTCTTCCGGCCGCAAAGGGTTCAAGGCGGTGATCGGCCTGTTCTGTCCTGCACCGACCGTGCTCGACAGGTCCATGCTCTGCTTTATTGCCGCCTGCGTCTTGTCCATGGTATTCAGCCAGGACCACCATTTGAGCATCATGGGTTTTGTGGGGAAGGTGCTGCAGGGATATT
>JAYVSG010000037.1:0-6358 GCA_043775535.1 Candidatus Omnitrophota bacterium | reverse complement strand
TGTAGGGGGGTATTCAGTTGTTGCCACGCCTGTGACGGTAGGTACTTCAGGTACCACCACCTACACGATCAGCACCGGTGGTGTGTTGACGCCGTAATTGGTCAGTACATGGCTTATCAAGAAAGCCCCGTTCCCGCTTTGCGGGGGCGGGGTTTTCTCCTTATTATCCTTTAGACATTTGCCTGAAATCTGCTAATATGGGTCTTATGGATTTTGATCTCAAAGGACTTTTCAATACCTATCTTGCGGCCATTAACAGGTTTACGCCAAAGCCCTTCCTTCCTCCTGTTATCGGTATCGACATCGGAACCAGCACGGTCAAGGCCGTGGTTCTGGGCGTTGCTGGCTCGGAACTGGAAATAACGGCCTGGGGGGTTGAGCGCATTGAGTCCGGGGATATGAAGGGGGCCTTGAGCCGCCTGCTGGCGAAGATCAAGATCAGCGACCAAGTCCCTGTCACCGCCGTTTCCGGAAAAGGCACCTTGATCCGCTATATCGACATGCCCCGCATGCCATTGCAAGACCTGCGCAAATCCCTTAATTATGACCTCGATAAATATTTCCCTTTTGATCCTCAGACCATTTATACGGATTGCGCCATTTTAGACGGTAAGGCCAAGGACAAGCGCATGCCTGTTCTTTTGGCTGCGGTCAAGAAGGAGATCATTGACGAGCGTGTGAAATTGTTCAAGGAGGCGGGTGTTGAGATCGGCCGCATCACGGTCAATTCCATCGCCACGGCCAATGTGTTCGAGCGTTTGGGGCCACCCACGTCACAAAGCGGTAATGCTCGGGCCATCTTGGATATCGGTGGTTCCGTCAGCAATCTCTTGGTGCTCAAGGACCGCATCCCGCGTTTCACCCGTGATATTTTCATCGGCAGCTACGAGATGACCAAGCAGATCGCCAATATCCTGGGCGTGGATGCTGCGGAAGCGGAGCGCCTCAAGTGCGCTCCGGGCGATCGTGCCGACGAGGTCATGGACGCCTGTGAGGCCGCGGTGAGCCACTTGGTCTCCGAGATCCGTTTGTCCATGGATTATTTCATGACCGAGAACAACATGCAGATCGACGAATTTTTCCTCTTGGGCGGCGGTTCCCTGCTCAAAGGGGTCGAGGCTGTTTTTGAGAAGAATTTAAGCGTCCCGGTCAAGACCTGGGATCCGCTGGCCGGATTGCGTTTGGCCCCGGCGGTGGCTTCATCAGATATCAAGGCATACTCTTCGCAGTTGGGCGTTGCCATCGGCCTGGGGTTGACAAAGACATGATCGACATCAATCTCGTCCCTGTATCATTGCGCAAAAAATCCTCGAGCGGCGCTCTTTCCGGTGTCAATTTCGGGATACCTCAGGAGATCCTGTTGGGTGTGGGCGGCGGGATCGTTGCCTTCATGGTCCTGGTGCATGTCCTGCTCTTTGTTGCCTTGGCGGTCAACGGGATCATTTTTGGCGTCCATAAGATGGAATGGCAGAGAATGCTCCCTGAAAAGAACACCATTGATGCGTTGGGAACACAGCTCAAGGACCTTAAGGGCAAGATGAACAGCATCACCCAGGTCACGTCCCCGAAGGCTATGGGGTGGTCGCGCAAGCTCAATACCATCAGCGACGCGGTGCCCCGCGGGCTGTGGCTGAGGAAGGTTGTGGTCGACAGCACGGCGCTTGTCATCGAAGGCAGCGTCGTTTCCAAGACCCAGAACGAGATCGTTATCGTCGGGAATTTTGTGTCTGACCTGAAAAAGGATGAGGCCTTCATGGCTGACCTGGCAGGCCTTGAGGTCAATTCCATTGTGCGTGTCAAAAGAGGGGCGACCGATGTGGCGAACTTCACCATTACGGCAAAATTAAAATAAATGAACGTTAATATCCAACCCATTCTTGATAAATTCAATGCCCTGGACCTCAAGGTCCGGTATACGGTATTCGGCATTTTGCTGCTCTTGGTCGTGGGTGTGGATTACCTGTTCCTGGTCCGTGCACAGATGGCGGGCATGTCCGCCCTAGCCAAGGAAACACAGAAGATATCGGCGGAGACGAAGCGGGTTAAGATCGATACGCAACGTGTTAACCAGATCAAGGAGGGCCTTGAGAGTTCGCGCACACAGCTGCAGCAGCTCAACGACAAGGTGCGTTCCCTGCAGGAAGTCCCTGCGATCCTGGAAGACATTTCGCGCACCGCCAACCAGTTCGGCGTGGGCATTGACCAGCTGACCCCGATGAAGGAAGCCCAGGAAACCTTGATCACGGGCGGGGATGCCAAATATTATGCTTTACCTATTGTTATCGGGGCCCGTTCGGGGTATCATATGTTCGGCCGGTTCCTGAACCAGCTTGAGAATGGCAAATTATTATTCATGCTTCGGGACATACGCATTGAGGACAGCGGCAAGGGAACAGCCTTGTCCATACAGGCGACGATCAAGGTCATCCTCGTCGACCGCACACCGGGGGCCAAGTGATGCAAGCCAAGCGGGCGGTGTTCTTTACAACGTTCTTTATATCGGTTGTGCCGGCTATTGCCCAGGACCATTTTGTTTACGATGAGCACGGCAAGCGCGACCCGTTCGGTCCGCTCGTTTCTGCTGCAGGGGCGGTCATCACCTATGATTCAGACATGACCGTCGGGGACATGAGCCTTGAAGGTGTGTTGGCAGACCCGGCCGGCGGCAATTTGGCCATCATCAACGGCAAGGTCGTGAAGGCCGGTGACCTGGTCGGTGTGTATACCATTGAAAGCATCAGTGAAACGGAAGTCGGTTTGTCCAAGGATCAGGAACGTTTCACGCTTAAATTGAAAAAGGGAGGGACCTAATGCGTTTAGGCCTATTATTGTCCGCGGTTGTCGTTTTTTTTGTGTTCGTATCTTCCCGGATCCCGACCCTTGTTTCCGCGGATGCCCCTCAGGCTGTCAGCGGTACGGCTGTTGCGCAGCCGGCGGTCCCTGCAGCAGGGGCTTCGGATGTTGTTCCGGCCCAGCCCGCTGTTGCCGCGGCAAGCACATCTCCCAATAATGCCCTTGTTTCCCTGGATTTTCAGGATTCCGATATCCGCAATGTGCTGAAGGTCCTTTCCTATAAAAGCGGGGTCAATATCGTTGCCGGCCCGGAAGTCACCGGCGTTGTGACCATCCAATTGACCGAAGTGCCGTGGCAGAGGGCGCTGGAAGTGATCTTGGTCACCTATGGGTACAGCTATGAACGCAAGGGCAATATCATCACCGTCACCACCGTTGAGAATTTGAAGAAACGCCGCGAGGACAGCCAGGTCCTGCAGGAACAGGAACCCCTGGCCACCAAGACCTATTCCCTGAGCTTTGCCAAGGCGGCGGACGTGGTCGATTCCATCAGCAAGATCAAGACCAGCCGCGGCACCATCAACTTTGACCAGCGCACCAATACGCTCATCGTGCGTGATGTGCAAAGTGGGGTCGATCTCATCGACGGAGTGGTCCGGACATTGGACAGCGTCACGCCCCAGGTCCTGATCGAGGCCAAGGTCATGGAAACGACTTTGAGCGATACGGACAAGCTCGGCATCGACTGGACCCTTTCCGGCACAGCCAGCGGCGCTGCCCATTCCACGACCTTCCCGTTCACAGATGCCACAACCACCTTTATACCGTCGGGCGCCACGGTGGCCAGCAACACCTTCACCTATGGGACATTGAACGCCACTGGGCTTTCCGCCACGCTGAACGTCCTTAAGACGCGTACGGACACCAATATCCTGTCCAATCCAAAGATCGTCACGCTCGACAACCAGCCGGCAAAGGTCGTGGTGGGTACCAAATATCCGTTCCCGCAGTATACGTATAACCAGGAACAGGCAAAGATGCAGGTGTCGGGATGGGAGTACAAAGATATCGGTATCATTTTTGAGGTGACCCCGCATGTCAATAATGCGGGGCTGGTGACGCTGGACCTTCATCCGGTCATCACAGGGATTCAGAGCGGTTCGGACGGGACTGTAACGGTTGAGGGAACGACCGTACCTAAATTAACGGTGGAGGAAACACAAACGAAGGTCATGATTGAAAACGGGCAGACTTTGGTCATCGCGGGGCTTATCAAAGATACGACGTCGGTCACAAATAAGAAGGTGCCTTTCTTAGGTGACATACCGCTCTTGGGTGAGTTCTTCAAGAATAAGGTGAATCAGAAAGACAAGACTGAGCTTTTGATCTTCCTGACCCCGCACATCATCACGGTGCAGCAGCCGCCTACCACGGGCACCGTGACCAATCCCCCGGCGCCTGCGGCGCCAAGCGGAAATTAGACCTCCGTCTGCCCCCGATGAAGTTAATTGTTTATCAGGAGGAATGAAACTGTGTCCAAGGAAATTTTGATCCATGTCGCCGACGGCGAACGCCGTGTGGCGATAATGGTGGATGGGAAGCTTGATGATTTTTACATTGAGCTCGACCGTTACCAGTCGATGTTGGGAAATATTTATAAGGGAAAAGTAGAATCCATCCTGCCGTCCATCAACGGCGCCTTCGTCAATATCGGGCAGGAAAAGAACGGCTTTTTGTATTTGACCGATGCCGACAATCCTTTCCTCAATGATATCGAAAAGCTTGATGATGAGCCGCCGGTGTCCATGGGGCAGAAATTGCTCAGCATGTTCCTGCCCAAGGCTGTTGTGGGTACTGCGCCGGCCTCTGCTGCCGAAGCAACTGCTCCTGCCGCAGCCCCTGAACATAATAAGGGTGGACGCCGTCACCAGAGACCTCCCCAGAAGCCCAAGAATGAACTGCCTTTGAAGAAAGACCAGGAGGTCATGGTGCAGGTGGTTAAGGACCCCTTTGGCACCAAAGGCGCACGTCTGACGACCCATGTCAGCTTGGCCGGCCGTTTTGTCGTCTATATGCCGCTCGACAAGCACAATGGTATTTCCAAGAAGATCGAGAAGCCGGAAGAGCGCCAGCGCCTGCGCGATATCTTAAGGTCATTCAATTTTGTGAGGAGCGGCGGTTTCATCGTCCGCACTGCTTCGGTCGACATCGGCGAGAAGGAGATCACCCGCGACGCCAAGTTCCTGACCGCCATGTGGGACAAGATCCGTACCCTGTCCAAGCAGAAGCAGCCGCCTGCCTTGATCTATAAGGAATATGACCTGATCTGGAAGGTCGTGCGCGACCTTTTGAAGGACGAGGTGGGTACGCTCATCATTGATTCCCAGGAAGAATTCGTTAAGTTACGCAAATTCGCCGAGACCCTAGCCGGCAAGGAAATGGTCGAGAAGATCCATTACCATGCAGGCCCGCAGCCCTTGTTCGAAGCCAAGAACATCCACAAGGAACTCGAGAAGATCTATGACCCCAAGGTCTACCTGAAGTCCGGGGCCTATGTGGTCATTGAACCGACCGAAGGCCTCATTGTGGTCGATGTCAATAGCGGCCGCTTCAAGACCAAGGGTACCCCGGAAGATGCGGCGTTCATGGTCAACATGGAAGCTGCCCCGGAGATCGCCCGCCAGCTGCGCCTGCGTGACTTGGGCGGCATCATCGTCATCGATTTCATCGATATGAACCGCGAGGACCACAAGCGCAAGGTCTTGAATGCCTTGCGGGAAGAATTGGTCAAGGACCATGCCAAGACCGAGGTCAACCGTATTTCACAGCTCGGATTGGTCGAAATGACCCGTGCGCGTACCGGAAAAACCATCGAATCGCTCAAATTCCATGCCTGTCCCTACTGCGAAGGCCGGGGTAAGGTAAAGATTGACTAATTCATCTTCCTGTGTATAATTGGTGGTTCAATAAACATTTAAAGAGGAGTATCACATGTTCGCAGTTGTTCAATTAGGAAACCGTCAATTCAAGGTCGCTGAGGGCGAGACCGTCATCGCTGACCGTTTGGACTATGAAGTCGGACAGAAGATCGTCCTGGACAAGGTGCTGTTGGTCTCCGACGGTAAGACCGTCAAATTGGGCCAGCCCTACCTCAAGGATTCCGAGATCAAGGCTTCCGTGGTGGATCACCCGCGCGGCGATAAGGTCATTGCGTTCCATTACCGCAAACGCAAGGATTCCGCCCGTACCCATGGTCACCGCCAGGATCAAACAAGCGTCAAAATTGAGAAGATCTCTCTCTAATTGTTTTGATATTGTTAAGGATCCCAGTATCCGGTGACGCCGGGTACTGGGATTTCCTATTTAATGAGGAGTTACTAAGTGGCTTTTGTTGATAAGGCGCGCATTCAAGTACAGGCAGGCGGTGGCGGAAAGGGCTGTGAAAGCCATTACCGCGACAAGCTCATGCGTTATCCCAGGCCTGACGGCGGGGATGGTGGGGATGGCGGGGACGTCATTTTCGTGGCCGACAGGAATTTACATACCCTTTTGGATTACCGCTTCA
>JAYVSG010000036.1:0-2285 GCA_043775535.1 Candidatus Omnitrophota bacterium | reverse complement strand
GGGGGCGATCAATACCATTCAGCATCTTCCATGCTGGCCTCCGGCTCTTGGCAATCCCTGTTGGCCCTTCGGCAGCAACATATACCACTGGTCCCGCTTCCACCGCCCCCCAGATGCCTCCCCCGGAGGCGATGGTTAATGCCCAATCCAGGGCAAGAAACGTTTTCCAAGCCTTGGAAGGGGCGAACAGCACCACCGTTGACAGGTTGGGCAGGATATTGGGGAGCAGCCAAGTGGGTTCGGGCAGGCGATCCTGATCCGCCTCGGTGAGAAGCTTGAACTTTGATTTGGGCAGGAAATGGGCATAGGTCTGTTGCGGGTCTTCCGCCGCCCAAACACCATCCGCGTTCTGCTTATATTTATGGCCATTGAGAACCTTGGCGGTCAGCAGTTCATCTGAAAGGGGATTGTCCAACCGGACATTCCAGTCTTCCTGAAGAATTGTGAAAACTGTGTGATCCGACAGACCGAGGCCAAACAATTCGGCGGCATGAACGAACGCCGCAGTATCCCCCGCAGTGGGGTCAGACCCCGCAGACCAGTTCCGTGCCATCTCCCGGCCCCGGAATATGGCCGCTGGCAGGTCTTGGGTGAATTCCGGGGCCGATATACCCGCCGCGCCCTCTTTAGGCCTCAGAGCCTCGATTATGGCCTCTGGCGCGGGGGCTGGAGGGAGGGGGTTGAAGACCGTGTAGTCCCCGAGGGACTGTTTACCTTCGATGAAGCTCGTGTGTGAGGGGGGAACCAAGACATAGGAACCACGGCTCCGTACGTCAACTTTGGGGGCAAGACGGTTCTGAGAGGGCGGAGCCTCCCCCTTGAACCAGTAATGAAAGCCCCCGGAGGGCGTGCGGATGGTAAAGGTTGCCGGAAGAGAGGTTATGAGCGCGATTGCTGCCTCATCTTCCGGCGCATCAACGTCGATCACCAAGCATCCAGCGGCGGCAGGACTGATGGCGACGTTGAATTCAGGATTGGAGAACCACCATGTGTCAATCACAGCGGGATCGGTGCTGGCGTCCTTGAAACTATGTGCGGTTGCTGGCTCCTTGCAATCCTGGATTGCAGGGAACACAGGGACGCCTTTGCGCGCCCACTCAAGAGCCTTCTTATGCTTCGCTGATTTTTCCATTGACCCTGCCGCCTGTCCGTGCCAGAGTATGTTCAGAGGACGGATCATGTCAATCAAAATTTCCAGGGCGGTTGTTGAGCAGGCTTATGATCTGCTGTGTGAAACAACACCGTTCCTTAAATGGAACCTGCCGCCTGCGGAAGCTATCTATTTTATCATCACCCGGTCTACCAAGTTCCGGGGGGAATACGAATTCCGCTTTGGGCAGCATTACATTTCCGTGTCCGGAAAGTGCCATGAGACACTCGACAGCCTCCTGCAAACTATCGCCCATGAGATGTGCCACATGATCGAGAAGATCACAGGCGTGCGGGATGACGTGCAGCATGGCAAATCTTTTCAACTCTTGGCTGACCAAGTTTGTAAAGCCCATGTCTGGGACAGGGGGATGTTTTGATGTTTGGTATTGATACAGTGACGGAACGGTCCCCGATGGACGATGTAAAGCATTGGGAACGGGAAATGCGCGCGGCACAAAAAGCTTTCAATGACGGCCCCACATACTACGGGGGAGTTGTACTGCAAGTCTGCCAGAGAAAATATCAGGAAGCCGTCAAGCGGATGCGTATGGGGTTCATGATAGTAACAGGAGAGAAAGAAGATGGAAAAGTCGTACGGCTGCTCAAAAGCGTGGATACAGGGGTACAGCGGGACGAAGATTTACCCGCTGGCCCTGACCCCAAGCCAAATCCTCCTGACTGATATTGCCCATGCGCTGGCGCTCAAGTGCCGGTTCAATGGCCACTGCAACGCGTTCTACAGCATCGCGGAGCATTCCTGGCATGTCTCCCAACTCGTTTGGTGCCCGCGTGAGGGGCTGTTGCATGACGCGGCGGAGGCGTACCTCGCGGACATTGTAAGTCCGGTGAAACCCTTCCTCCGCGATTGGAAGGAAATTGAAGAGCAGGCGGAACGGGCTATTGCTAGCCGCTTTGATCTTACTTATCCTTGGCCGCAGGAAGTCAAAGCCGCTGACACTGCCATGGCGTTGCGGGAACGCATTGCACTGATGAAGCATACTTCCCACGCGTGGAATATTTATGGTGACCCAGCGGACGTTACAATTTACAAGTGGTCTCCGGAGGACGCGGAACGGGCATTCCTTAACCGCGCATGGACGTTGGGAGTTGTGTGATGGGCTGGTATGCGGAAG
>JAYVSG010000035.1:0-4486 GCA_043775535.1 Candidatus Omnitrophota bacterium | reverse complement strand
CCAATGACATCAATTGGGCCGTGGCTGCCGCCGGTCTGGGTCCGGGCTTCTTGTCCATGGCCATCCTGGCCGTGAATAATCTGCGTGACATCGACGGGGACAGGCGTGCGGGAAAGATGACCCTGGCTGTACGATTCGGCCGTAATTTTGCTTCCGGAGAATATTTGTTCTGCATCCTTGGCGCAACCATTGCTCCTTTGCTGGTCAATTTGATCAGCGGGGACCATCAGGCAGTGGCCATGGCCGTGATGACCGGGTTCTTGGCCATTCCATTGGTCAGGACGGTCTTTGTTTCCACAGAAGGCGCGGTGCTCAATGGCATATTAGCCAAGACCGGTCAATTGCTCCTGATGTATAGCCTGCTTTTTTCTGTAGGATGGGTCTTGTGCAGCCGCTGACCATCATATCCTCCACGATCATCCCGTTTTCCCTACCATTCGTAAAACCATTTACCTTTGCCGGCAATACCTTAAGCGAACGGGTCGGTTATTATTTGGAAGTCACTGCTTCGGATGGGGCAGTGGTCCGCGGTGAGGTAGCGCCTTTGCCCGGTGTCAGCGAAGAAACTTTAAAGAAGGCCAAGCATGACCTGGAAGAGGTCTTGTTCGCCCTGTTGGGCAGGCAGCTTCATATGGATAAGGATGAATTGATCAAGGACATCCGCAAAGACCAGCGTCTGAATGCCTGCTGTGCCTCGGTGCGCTTTGGTGTCCAATCCGTATTGTTTTTGTTGGCTGCTCATGCTGCGGGAAAAGCCTTGCCTGAATTTTTGGGCGCATCCGTCGAGGAGGTGGCCAGCGCTGCCTTATTACAGGGCACCCACGAGCAAGTGATGGCGGACGCCGAGCAAATGAAGGCGAACGGGTATAAGGTATTTAAATTAAAGGTCGGGGACCGCAATATCCCGCTGGATGTCAAGAAGGTACAGGGTTTGCGCACCATTATTGGCAAGGAGGGTTCGATCCGCCTGGATGCCAATCGGGTGTGGAGTTTGAGCGAAGCCATTTTGTTCGCCCAATTGATCGGACCCGGGCAGATCGAATTTATCGAGGAACCTGTCGGGGACATGAGCAGGCTCACGGAGTTCTACCAAAGCGCGCACATTCCGGTCGCCTTGGACGAAACGCTTGATGTCTTACGTTGCGGGGTCACGGCACCCGGGCGTTGTACGCCTACACTTGCCGCCAATGAAGGGGTCAAGGCCTATGTTATCAAGCCTTCGGTGTTGGGCGGGATATTGACTGCCCGTGACTGGATCGAGGAGGCAAGGCAGCAGGGTAAGAAGGCGGTCATTTCTTCCGCGTTCGAATCTCCGGTCGGCTTGAATGTGCTGGGCGCCCTGGCTGCTGTAACGGGAAACACCTCGGGATTGGGTACACAACGCTGGTTCAAGTCCCATGCACAATGATCCGGCCGTCATCTGGGGTACACGCCGCATCACCTGGGGACAGGTGGAGCAATACTGTGCTACGGTCATCAATCATTTAAAAGGGCTGGGGATCAGGTCTGGCGACCGGGTGGCCATCTGCGCACCGACCTGCACGGAATATATCATCATCCTCTTTGGTCTCTGGCGCATGAAGGCGGTGGCCTGTCCCATCAGCCCGCGCTGGCCCAGCCGCATGATCGCCGATCATCTCGCCCGTGTGAATGCGTCCTTGCTGTTGACCACCGTCCCGATCAGGTCTGCCTTCCAAGGTATTTCCGTACGCATGCTCAATCTGAATGAGGTGGTCGGTTTTGACGCCCGCAAGGATTTTTATGAGCCCCATGAGCCATGGCAGCCGGATCTTGAACAGGAAGCGACCGTCATCGCCACATCTGGTTCATCTGGAACGCCTAAGGCAGCCGTGCATTCTTGGGGCAATCACCATTACAGTGCCCTTGGTTCTAATGAAGCTATTCCTTTAGGCAAGGGGGACCGGTGGCTTTTGTCCCTGCCTTTGTATCATGTGGCAGGGATCGGCATCCTGGCGCGCTGTTTCTTGGCCGGGGCTGCCATGATCATTATGGAAGAAGATGATCTTGAGGGGACCATCATCAGGCGCCGCCCCACGCACGTTTCCCTGGTCCCTACCCAAATTCATCGTTTATTGCAGAGTCCAGAAGCTATTGAAGCATTGGGATCCTTAAAGAGCATCCTGATTGGGGGCTCCGCCATCCCGTCGGCATTGATGGAAAGGGCGATCTCCTTAGGGCTGTCTGTTCATACCAGTTATGGATTGACCGAAATGTCCTCGCAGGTTGCCACAGGACAGGCAGGCGGATGTGTCAAAACCCTTTCCTATCGTCAATGCCGGATCAGCACTGAAGGCGAAGTCCTGGTTAGGGGTGAGACCCTTTTCAAGGGGTATATCCAGGCCGGGCGTCTTCATCTGCCTTTGGATCCAGAAGGCTGGTTCAAGACGGGCGACTTGGGAAGATTGGATGGCGC
Source organism: Candidatus Omnitrophota bacterium (assembly GCA_043775535.1). Classification (GTDB taxonomy): domain Bacteria; phylum Omnitrophota; class Gorgyraeia; order Zapsychrales; family Fredricksoniimonadaceae; genus JACQQW01. The sequence goes on along the minus strand of JAYVSG010000035.1, from coordinate 2,052 downwards.
TTGCCTGACCATCTCCGGGCGGCGCGACAATATGTTCATCTCCGGTGGGGAGAATATCCAGCCGGAAGAGATCGAGAAGGTCTTATTGTCCTTGGAAGAGGTTGCACAGGCTGTGGTCATCCCGAAACAGGATGTGGAATTCGGCCAAAGGCCGGTGGCTTTCTTGAAATTTCAGGGGCGATCCATCGGTAAGGAAGAGCTTATCAAACACTGCGCACAACACCTGCCGCGTTTCAAGGTCCCGGTCGCATTTTATCCTTGGCCGGAAGATCTCATCGAAAAAGGCATCAAAATATCCAGAAAAGACCTGATGGGAAGGGCTTAACGCTTCGCGTATTGTTCGAGGGCCTTGCGCAATTTGAGGGGCAGGGGGGTTTTCTTATCGGTTTTGGTGCTGATGGTAACGTGGATGGTTTTGGCAGTGCCGGCCAGTATCTTGCCGCGGTGGATGGCGTATTCAAAGGCAAATGAGGTCTCGCCGATGTGTCCCACCTTGACGGAAACGCTGATCTTGTCCCCGACGAACAAATGTGCCTTGAAATCGGACTCCGCGTGGACAATGGGAAGGAAGTATTTCCCTTCTTTGAGCATCTGGGGGAAGCTGAACCCGAACTTTTCCAGCAAAAGCTCGTAGGCATCATGCACGATGACGAACTGGTTGGCAAAGAATATGCGCCCTGCCGCGTCGGTATCATGCAAACGGATCTGTGTTTTGTAAACGAACATGTCCCCATTCTATCCAAAACATTGACAAATACAAAGAAGATTGTAATATGTCTTCACGAACCTAAAAACGAAAGGAATAACGTGAACAAGAAGGCTTTGATCGCTGAATTTATCGGGACTTTTACGTTGATATTCATAGGTGTGGGTGCCATTGCCTCCGACCATATCACGGGTGGTAAATTGGGCGTCACGGGTATCGCCTTGGCGCATGGTTTGGCTATTGCGGTCATGGCTTCGGCCACAGGCGCGGTGAGTGGCGGCCATTTGAACCCGGCTGTTACCATTGGTCTGTGGTCTGCGAAGAAGATCAATGGGATTAATGCCTTCGGTTATGTCATTGCCCAGTGTTTGGGTGCTATTTTTGCTGCGGCAGTGGTCAAGGCGGCTGTGCCTGTGGACGCTTTGGCAGCGGTGGGCATGGGAACTCCGGCCCTAGGTGCTGGCGTTAGCGCACAAATGGGGCTTGTGACCGAGATCGTCCTGACGTTCTTTCTGGTTTTTGTCGTTTATGGGACCGCGGTTGATAGCCGTGCGCCCAAGGTCGGTGCTTTATTCATCGGTTTGACGGTTGCCCTGGATATTTTGATGGGTGGTCCAATTTCCGGTGCTGCTATGAACCCTGCCCGGCATTTGGGTCCCGCGCTTTTAGGTGGTGGTTTGCAGAATATTTGGATCTATTGGGTCGGTCCGATCGCGGGTGGTGTCCTGGCCGCGCAAGTCTATAAAACACAATTAGAAAAGTGACCCGGAGGGTCATCCCCGCGCAAGTGGGGATCCATTAGAAAAGGAGCATGATATGGCAGAACGTACCGGTTTGACAACCATGAAGGGCAATCCGTTGACCCTGGTCGGCAATGAAGTGAAGGTGGGGGACAATGCCCCGGATGCGACCTTGGTCGACAATGGCCTTGGGGAGGTGAAGTTATCCTCATTCAAGGGCAAGAAGGTCATCATTTCCGTTGTTCCGTCGGTGGATACGCCCATCTGCGACCTGCAGACCAAGCGTTTCAACCTGGAAGCTTCCAAATTGGGTGACGTGGTCGTTTTGACCGTCAGCAAGGATCTTCCTTTCGCCCAAAAGCGCTGGTGCGGTGCGGCCGGTGCGACAGCGGTCAAGACCTTGTCTGATTACCGTGGTAATTTCGGCGAGACCTATGGTGTTTTGATCAAGGGTTTGAATTTGCTGGCCCGCGCCATCTTTGTTATTGATGCGGATGGCAAGGTTGTCTATACCCAGTTGGTCAAGGAAGTCGCCACCGAGCCGGATTATGAGGCTGTCCTGAATTTGTTCAAACATGACGGCGCTTGCGGCTGCGGTCATAAACA
>JAYVSG010000034.1:0-6785 GCA_043775535.1 Candidatus Omnitrophota bacterium | reverse complement strand
GGGGAGCATCCGCAGTACCCTTCATGTAGATCACTACAGGATTGTTCTTAACTTCTGCTTCGATCTCTTTACGCAATTGTTCAGTTAACATAAGCATCCTTTACTTGTTCCCACTTGGTTGGAGTGAATGTCTTAAGGCCTAGGGCATGGACGATCTGGAAGATGTCCTTGATCCCGGCCATGACCAGCTGCTGCTGTTTGAATGTGGGCATGCCTTCAAATGCGGGGGAGACCACAAAGGCCTGCAAATGCTGGCCGTCGTTCATGGGGTCGAGCACGTAGGCGGTGGAGCCGGGGACTGCTGTTTCAATTCTTTGTTTGATCTCGTCGAGTGTCATTTCTTCCAATTCTTCTTGAACCATTCAATGATATCCAGGGATTCGTACAGCGCCTTGCCATCGATGACCAGGCAGGGCACCTGGGTTTTGCCGCCCAATGTCATGAGTTCATCACGGTGCGTGGGGTCTGCGTGGATGTCCTTCATGGGGACCTTGATGCCTTCCTTGGCCAGATAAACACGCACACGGCCGCAATACGGGCAGCCCATGAAATGGTATAAGGTCACTTGCGGCATAAACCCTCCACGAATTCGATCACACGGGTCTCAAGGTTTTGATTATACAGCATATTCATTTCCTGTAAACAGGTGGGGGATGTGACATTGACCTCGATCAGGTGTTCTCCCAAGACATCGATCCCGACAAAATAAAGCCCCAGTTCCTTCAAATAGGGTTTCAAGGTGTCGGCGATATGCTGGTCGCGGGCGGTGATGGTCGTTGCGGCGGGTTTGCCGCCGGAATAGAAATTATTGCGGTGGTCGCCTTCGCCGTGCACGCGCAGCACCGCACCCAATATCTCGCCATTGAGCAGCAGGATGCGTTTGTCACCGTTCCTGGCTTCGGGTACGTATTTTTGAAGGATGATGCTTTCTTTATAGCGGCTGCTTAAGGTCTCAAGGATGACGTTGGTGTTGGTGTGGCCTTCTTCAATATGGAATACGCCGTATCCGCCAAAGGCATCCGTGGGTTTGGCAATGACGTTTTTGTGTTTTGCCGCGAATTCGAGCAGGTCGCTTTTAACCGAAGAAATGATGGTCGGAGGGATGAGGCTGGTGAATTGTGAGGTCCAGACCTTTTCATTCACCGTGCGTATGCCGGTCGGGTTGTTGATCACTGGGATATGTTTGGGCATGCGGTCGAGCAGCCAGGTGTTCAGCAGGTATTGCGCATTGAACGGGGGATCAGGACGGACGAACAGGGCATGGATCTCATCCTGTGATAGGCGTACGCTGGCGCCGGTCACAAAAGGATCGTGCACCACTGCCTGCGGCGTGACCTTGATCGCATGGAAATAAAGTTTTCCTTCGCTGTAGCTGATGCCGTCCTTGCGCACATAGTAGATCTCGTGGCCTTTGCGGTGGGCGCCCAGCATGAGCATGAAGGTGGTGTCTTTTTCAAAGACCACGGTCTCGAGCGGGTCCATGAGGAATAGGAATTTCATTATTTCTGCTCCATTTCAAGCTGGCGGATCTCGCGGCTGGCCGCGATCCCGGCGATGCGCCCGATGATGCGGTAGATGTCAAAGATGTTCAGGTCATGCGCGACACCGCAGTCCTTGCCGTATTTGTCCAAATGAGGGCACATTTTCTGGAAACCCATACCGCCCGGGGAGTTCAAGCTTTCACGGGAACCTTTGCCGGTGTGGTAGCGGTAGAATCCGCCGACGAGATTGTTATCGATCTGGTACACGCAGACCTCACAGGGGCTTTCTTCAATGCGATGGATGGTCGGGACGCCCTCTTGCAACAGGAAACGTGTGGTAGAGGTTCCGCCCTTGCCGCGTTCAAGGTCATTGCGCTTGCGGCGGTTGAGTTCCAGGATCTGCTTGGGATCTTCGATCGAAATGACACCCAGGCCGTAGGTGCCGGAATCGGATTTGATGAAGATGAAAGGTTTGTCCTCAATGCCGTGTTCCTTGTAGTGGGCCGAGATCTCCTCGAAAAGCTTCACGCCGGCGTCATAAAGCCGTTGGCGGTCTTCATCCTTGTTGATGTCCACATGGTCGACCAGTTCGTAGAGGCAGGAGAATTGCCAGGGATCGACCCCGACGAGTTCAGAGAATTCTTTGATCAGGGCATTGGTGTGCAGGAAATGTTCGGATTTATGGCGCGCATGCCAGCCCGCATACATGGACGGCGAGATGGGGATGTTCGCTTCCCGCAGGGCATCCGGGATGCCGCCGCTCAGGTCATTGTTCATGATGATCATGTCGAACGAGGCCTCTTTGTTCTTGATCTTTTCCAAGACACGCTTGAAGCAGTGGATCTTGACCGTGGCCCCGGTCGCTGTTTCCAGTTCAATGGCATTGGCGGCCTGTTCGCAGAAGCTTGGTTCATTGGTGAAGAAGGTGGCGATCTGGACATTGAAGCCGGCCTTGGCAATGATCTCTTCCAGGATGCGCACGTTCTCAAGATACCAGGTGTTGCGTGTATGTTCCTCGGCAGCGATCAGGATGTTCCGGGCGCCGGGCACGCGTTTATGGATGGCATTCTTCATGAGTCCGATGGCGTCGGCCAGGCCATGTTCGCAGAGATTATTGAACCCTGCGGGGAAGAGATTGGTGTCGACCACCGCGATCTTGAAACCCGCATCACGGATATCGACCGATGTATACAAGGGGATGCGCGACAATTCATTGCTCGCCAACCAGCGGTTTATCTTGTCGAGCTTGGACTGGATGCATTTGATGCAGATATTACCGGAGAAATTATTGGTGGTGAGTGTCTTGTTCATAAGGCCCAGTATAGCAATAAATAGTTGCAGGTGCAACTGTTTTAAGCATGGGTGGTCTTCTGCACGATGCAGGCACCGATATAATCCCCCTGAACATTGACCACGGTGCGCACGGTGTCCAGCGGCCGGTCGATGGGGATGAGCAGGGCCACGGCTTCAGCGGGAAGTCCGACGGATTGCAGCACCATGATCATGGTGACCATTCCTGCGCTAGGTATGCCGGGTGCTCCGACGGAGGCCAGCATGGAGGTCAAGGCCACGATGATTTGCTGGAGCAAGGTCAGCTCAATGCCGCAGAGATTGGCGATGAACAAGGCCGCGATCGCTTCATACAGGGCGGTGCCATCCATATTGAGGGTGGCGCCCACCGGAAGCACAAAACCGGCGATGTTCCGATCGACCTTAAGGTTTTCCGTCACGCAGCGCAGGCCTACGGGCAGGGTTGCAGAGGAAGAGCTGGTGGCAAAAGCAGTGATCAGGGCTTCCCGTGTGCCTCGGAAGAACTCCAGCGGGGAGCGTCGGGTCACGATCCATAGGATGAGAGGAAGGGTGACCAGGCCATGGAAGAGGGTGGCGCCTGTGACGACTGCGATATATTTGCCAAGGACGGACAAGAGCTGCATGTTCTGTGCAGCGACCAGATTGGCCAGCAATCCCATCACCCCCAAGGGCGCCAGGCGCATGATCCAATGGATGATGGTCATGATGATCTCGAAGATATCCTCGGTGCATTTGAGCACGGTCTTCACGCGTTCCCCAAGAACGATCATGGCGATGCCGAAGAGGAAGGCGAAGACCACAAGAGCCAGGACATTGTTCTCGGCCATGGCGGTAACGGGGTTCACAAAAACGCTTTGGATAAAACCCTTGGCCAGTTCGGCGGCGGAAGTGTTCTGGGCATGCACGGTGGACAGGTGTTCCTGGAACATGTGGATGTCCATGCCCTTGCCCGGTTTGAATATATTGACCGCGGCAAGTCCCGTGATGATGGCCAGGGTGGTCGATGTGGTAAAAAAGATGAGCAGCGTGGGCCAGGCGCGTCCGGGTTGCGGTGTTTTTTGGAGATTGGCAATACCGACCGCGACCGAGGTGAAGATCAGGGGGGCGAGCACCATTTTAAGCAGGCTGATGAAGAGCTTGCCTGTTAATTCAAAACCGGTGAGCCAGGGGGCGGTCAAGTCCGCGGGCAGGCCGGTATGGCCTAAGATGATGCCGGCGGCAATGCCGACCAAGGCGCCCAAGAATAACTGCACGTTGAGGGTAAATCGCATGGCTCTATGCTACAATATTTATCGCCATGAGCAAAGCAAAGATTGAAGCCGTCCTGAGGGAGGCTTTTCATCCAGTCCATTTGAATATCACTGACGACAGCCATCAGCATGCCGGCCATAGCGGCAATCCGGATGGTTTGGGTGAAGGCACGCACTATTCGGTGGAGATCGTTTCTGCGGCTTTTGAAGGGAAGAAGCTGGTCGAGCGGCATCGGATGGTCTATGCCGTGACGGCGCCCTTCAAGCACATCCATGCCCTGGCCATCAAGGCCAAAGCCCCGGCGGAAGTCTGATTATTCGGAATACCGGTCGTTGTACCACGGTTCTGCAGTATTGGAGTATCCCCGTACTTCCCAGAATCCCAGCTGTTCGCGGTCCAAGAATGATATCTCCTTGATCCATTTCGAACCTTTCCAGGCGTATTTACGCGGAGTCACCATGCGCGCGGGGCCGCCGTGTTCCTTGGGGAGCGGGATGCCGTTCCAGGTGTGGACGATGAGCACGTCATCATCCAGGCATTCTTCCAGTTTCAAGTTCGTGGAATAGCCGTCGTAGCCGGTGATATAGACGAATTTGGCTTCCGGTCTTAACTTGGCTTTCTCCGCCAGTGTTTTGAACCGTACACCTTTCCACTCATTGTCCATGCGGCTCCAAGATGTGACGCAGTGGAAGTCGGAGACATCTTTGACCTGGGGCAGGGCCATGAAATCCTTCCAGGTGAGCACGAAAGGATCGTTGATGTCGCCGCTGACGGTCAAGGTCCATTGTTTGGTCGGAATGTCCGGCTGTATGCCAAGGTCCAGCACCGGCCAATTGGGGACCTGGCGCTGTCCGACAGGAAGTTGGGGCATCCCATGGCGGTTGATGGGCTCGGTGCCCTCGACCTTTTTCATGTCAGGCAAAACTCCGCCTGCCAAGAGTCCACGTTTTTCTTCCGCGCGTTTTATCTTGGCCTTGATGATATTCTTATTGAATGGATTCAGGTTCATATCATTATGTGCGTAGTTTGTAACCGATCTTGAATAGGTATACCGTCGCCAGAAAGAAGAGCGCCGCCATGGCAAAGGCGATGGCAGCCGCGGTGACGATGGGGATGTCGGACATGCCGGTCATGCTGTAGCGGATACCGCTGACCAGATAGGTCATGGGATTGAACTGGGCGATGATGAGGATCGGTTTGGGCAGCATGGACAGGGGGTGGAAGACGCCGCCTAGAAGTGCCAGCGGCACGATGATGTAAATGTTCCACATGGACAGCATGCCGAAATCCTCGGCCCACAAGGCGCCCATCATGCCGGCACAGGAGAAGATCACTGCGATCATGAGCGTGAAATAGAGCATAGCGATCGGATGCATGATCAGGCTCGGGGCAAAGAGCAGGGAGACCATCCAGACGCCTAGGCAGACCACGATCCCGCGCGCCACGCCGCCGGCCAGGAGCCCCAGCACCATCTCAATATAGGAGAGGGGGGAAAGCAGTATTTCCTGGATATGATTGTGCCAGCGGCCGATGAACAGGGACGAGGAAGTATTCTCATAGGAACTCGAGATCAGATGCATGGCCATAAGGCCGGGCACGATGAAATTCAAATACGACAGGCCGGTGGTTGAAAAGTCAATGCGGCTTCCGATCGCAACACCAAAGATATACATGAACAGGGCGGAGGAGACCAGCGGCGGGAAAATGGTTTGGTTTGCCACCGAGAAGAAGCGGTGGATCTCACGCTTGGATAAGGCAAGGACGCCGATCGGGTTGCTGATGAGGTGTAACATTATTCTAACCCTGTTATTTCAAGGAAGACGTCTTCTAGTGATTTATCCTGCAGGACCTGCTTCTTATCGCCGATCCTGACGATGCGGCCGCGGTTGATGATGCCGATGGTCTTGCACAATCTTTCAGCCTCTTCCATGTAATGTGTGGTCAGGAATATGGTTTTGCCTTCTTTATTAAGTTGGGAGAGATAATCCCAGATGAGGAATTTGAGCTCAAGGTCGCAGCCGGAGGTCGGTTCGTCGAGGATGAGGATCTCCGGGTCATGGATGAGGGCCCGGCAGAGGAGTAGGCGTTTTTTCATCCCGCCCGAAAGCGCGCGGTGTTTGCTGTTGCGTTTGTCACCCAGGCCGAAACGCTCCAGCAATTGATTGGCCCGGCGTTTGGCGTCCCAAGGGGGGATGCCGAAATATTCCGCTTGGTACACCAGTAATTGGTAACAGGTCAGGAAGGGGTCGAAATTGCTTTCTTGGGCGCAGAGGCCGATCAGCCTCCGGGAATTGAGATATTCAGAGGTGACGTCGTAGCCGAAGACTTTAACGTCGCCGCTTTGATAGTTGGAAAGTCCAGTCAAGACATTGATGGTGGTGGTCTTACCTGCGCCGTTGGGTCCTAGGAAGGCAAAGAAATCCCCGCGTTTGACCTCAAAGCCGACATTGTCGAGGGCTTGGAAATTCTTGTAGAATTTGGTGAGGCCTTTGATGGATATCGCAGTATCGGAATTTCTCACCCGCGTATCTTACACCCGCACCACATTTTTCTCAATAGCGCTTTTTGCTTTGCGTGCGGCATTGCGCACGATCTCAGGCAGGGCAGGGTGGATATAGACCATGTGCAGCAGATCATCGAGTGTGCCTTGTTTGTTCATGAAGGCAATGATCATATGGATCATGTTGGAGGCTTCCTCACCGACAATATGCCCTCCTAAGATACGGCGGCTTTTGCGGTCGA
>JAYVSG010000033.1:0-4349 GCA_043775535.1 Candidatus Omnitrophota bacterium | reverse complement strand
TCATCCACGCTGCCGGTCAGCAGTGTGGGGTCATCGGCACGGTCAATTACCGCATCGGAAAACAGATATTACCGTCGAAGAATACCACGCCCGGTTTTGTGGAGAACCAGCGTTATCTGGCGCAATTGGCCCAGATGAAGGTGCCTTTTTGCGTGATGGAAACATCTTCGCATGCCCTGCACCAGGGCAGGCTCGATGGCATCGATTTTGCCGCAGCCGTGTTCACGAACCTGACCCAGGACCATTTGGATTACCACAAGGACATGGAAAGCTATTTCCAAGCCAAGTCCATATTGTTCACGAGGCTTTCACCCCAGGCAGGAGCCGCCATCAATACCGACGATGAATATGGCCTACGGCTGGTATCGTTAAGCAAGGGCAAGGTCTTGAGCTATGGGATTGACCGTCCAGCCAAGGTCATGGCGCAAAATATCGCCTATGATCTTAAAGGGACCCGGTTCGATATTGTTTTTCCCGACGGCATTCTGTCGATCAAGACCCGTTTGATCGGCCGGCACAATGTGTATAATATCCTGTCTGCCGCGGTATGCGCCTATGCCTTGGGATTTCCATTGGAGGTGATCGGCCAGGGCATTGAAGGATTGAGCCATGTGCCCGGACGCCTTGAAGCGGTGGATGCAGGCCGGGATATTTTTGCCTTCATCGATTATGCCCACACCGAGGATGGCCTGGCCAATGTCCTTAGGGCCTTAAGGACGGTCAGCCAGGACAGATTGATACTGGTTTTCGGCTGCGGCGGCGACCGTGACACCGGAAAGCGTCCTAAGATGGGGAGGACCGCTTCGGAACTGGCGGACCACTCCATTGTGACGAGCGATAATCCCAGGAGCGAGGACCCTCAGGCTATCATTGACCAGGTCACGGCGGGTTTTACCCGTAAGAATTATGAAGTCTGTGTCGACCGCAAGGAAGCCATCGGCCGAGCGCTTGCGATCGCGCAAAAAGGCAATATCGTGCTGTTGGCCGGCAAGGGCCATGAGGATTACCAGATATTGAAGGACCGGACCATCCCATTCGATGAACGCGTCATTGTGAAGGAACTCCTACGTGTTCAACATTAAAGAATTGATAGAGGCGACTGACGGGAAATTGGTCCAAGGGCCGCAGATGTCCAAGGTTGAGGGAGTGTCCATTGACTCCCGCGCCGTCCGGAAGAACGAGGTGTTCATCGCGGTCAAAGGTGATGTGTTCGACGGCCATGACTTTGTCAAGGATGTGATCGCCCGCGGCGTCCGCGTGGTCATTGTGCATAAACCCATCAAGGTCAATGATGCCAAGGTCAGTGTCATCCGCGTCAAGGACACGACGCGTGCATTGGGTCATGTGGCCCGCTTCCACCGCTTGCGCTTTAAAGCTCCGGTGATCGCATTGACCGGCAGTGCCGGGAAGACCACGACCAAGGAAATGTTGGCTGCCGTGTTGAGCCGTGCCTATAAGGTGCTTAAGAATGAAGGGACCAAGAACAATCATATTGGCGTGCCCTTGACCCTTCTGGAACTTAAAGCATCGCACCAGATCGTTGTGCTGGAATGCGGCACCAATCAACCCGGCGATATCCCGTGGCTGGCCGATGTGGCCCGTCCGGATGCGGTGATCTTTACCAATATCGGTGAATCGCATCTTGAAAAACTGAAAACGCCCGCCGGGGTGCTCAAAGAGAAATGGGCGCTGACCGCTTTCATGTCCCCAGGTTCTCCGGTCATCATCAATAATGACGATGCCTTGCTGGCCGCCCAGGCCCGGAAGGCAGGGAGGTTGAAGGTGATCACCTATGGCATCAAAAGTAAGGCTGATTTTCAGGCGTCGAAGATCTCTTTAAAGGATGGTCGCCGCCTGCAAGGCGTGATCGCGGGAAAAGGTATTGAATTGAACTCCTGCGGGGTCAATAATATTTATAATGCACTGAGCGCCTATGCCTGCAGCTTGCTGTTCAAGGTGCCGGCATCGTCCATTGCCGCGGCGCTTAAAGCTTTTGAATTTCCCAAAGGCCGGGGACAGATCATTCGTCTGGGGAATGGGTGGATGATCGATGATACCTATAATGCGAACCCCATTTCCATGAGAAGCGCCTTGCAAACCTTGGAAGCGCTTGAGACCAAGGGTAAGAGAATATTCGTAGCCGCCGACATGTTGGAATTGGGCAAACAGTCAGGTCCGTTGCACCGCGCTATCGGAAAAGCCGCGGCGAGTTCAACGGTGGATGTGCTCATTACCGTTGGTAAATTGGCCCGGGACATAGCTGCCCAGGCACGCAAGGATGGTCGGGGTTTGAAGGTTTTCGCATGTAAGGACATTGAAGAAGCCCAGAAAGCCATTGCCCGTGTGTTCAGGAATGGGGATGCGGTCGCGGTCAAAGGGTCGAGGCGCATGAAGATGGAACAAATGGTCGAATTCTTATTGGCGTCTCCAACATAACACAGGTGCTTGCCCATGTTTTATTTCCTTTCCTACTATACGGACTGGTTCGTCGGCCTTAACATTTTCCGTTACATCACCTTCCGCGCCGGTATGGCGGCGGTGACGGCCTTTGTGCTCTGCATTCTGTTCGGCCCCATTTTTATCCGCAAATCCAAGGAATGGCGACTCAAAGAGATCGCCAAGCGCAAGGACGCGCCGGGCCTGGACAAGTTCCAGGTCAAGAAGGAAGGGACCCCGACCATGGGGGGGATCTTTATCGTCGGCAGCATCCTGGCCTCGGTGCTCTTGTGGGCGAACATGGAGAACCGTTTTATCCTGCTCGCCTGCTTCGTGTGCCTGTCCATGGCCATTGTGGGCGGGGTCGATGATTATGTGAAATTGATGGGCATCGGCAAGCACAGGGGCCTGCGTTCCAGGACCAAATTGTTATGGCAGGTGCTGATCGCAACGGCCGCCGGCGTCTTTGTCTATCTTCATCCGCAGATCACCAGCGATCTGGACATTCCTTTCCTTAAGTCCCTGTTCATTGACCTAGGCGCCTTTTTTGTGTTCTGGGTCATCCTGGTCGTGGTCGGGGCTTCCAATGCCGTGAATCTTACCGACGGTCTGGACGGCCTGGCCATTGGCTGTACGCTGATGGTGGCGTTCACCCTGGGCGCATTATGTTATGTCACCGGCAATGCGAACATGAGCGATTACCTTTTGGTCCCGCATGTACCCGGCACAGGTGAGTTGACCGTTTTTTGTGCGGCCATGGTGGGGGCGAGTCTTGGTTTCCTGTGGTTCAATTGCCATCCGGCCACGGTGTTCATGGGTGATGTGGGTTCCCTGGCCTTGGGTGGTAGTTTGGGCATCATCGCCATCCTCATCAAGAAGGAAATATGGTTCGTGGTCCTGGGCGGCATGTTCGTCGTCGAAGCAGGATCGGTGATCCTGCAGGTCATGTCTTTCAAGCTGACGGGAAAGCGTATCTTCAAGATGTCACCATTCCACCACCATTTGCAATTGTCGGGCTGGAACGAGAACAAGATCATTGTCCGTTTCTGGATCATTGCCATCATCCTGGCCATGCTGACATTAACCACCTTGAAGATCCGTTAACATGATGGACCTAAAGAACAAGAGGGTCACAGTGATCGGTGCAGCGAGGAGCGGCATTGCTGTTGCCAATACGGTCCTGCGCTTAGGGGGTATCCCTAAGATCTCCGAATTCAAGATGCGTGATGTGGTCGAGATCGAGTTCAAAGGGCTTGAGCATCCAGACCGGGTCAAGATCGAGGCAGGCGGGCATACCCATAAATTCATCGAGGACAGCGACTATGTGGTCTTAAGCCCCGGCGTCCGGCAGGACATTGCGCCGGTGCAGTGGGCTAAGGCTGCGGGTATCGAGGTGATGGGTGAGATCGAATTCGCCTACCGTCTTTGTCCATGCCCGATCATCGCTGTGACCGGCAGCAATGGCAAGACCACCACCGTCACGGTGATCACCGAGATATTGAAGAAGGCGGGGCGCAATGCGGTCTTGTGCGGCAATATAGGGAGTCCTTTTTCCAAGCATGTGCTGGACCTGAAGCCGACGGACACTGTTGTGCTTGAGATCAGTTCCTTCCAATTGGAATCGACCGTGCATTTCAAACCGCAGGTGGCGGTGTGGCTTAATTTCAGCCAGAACCATTTGGACCGGCATAAGGACCTGGCCGAGTATTATGATGCCAAGAAGAGGATATTCGCCAACCAGGATGCCGGCGACATTGCTGTGCTCAATGCGTCCCAGGACGAATTCCAGGCGTTGGCCCGGTCATTGAAGTCCCGGGTCATTTTTTTTAATGGCACGGACCGGCCGTCCGGTGTTGAGAATCCAAACTATCTTGCGGCGGCCGCCGCGGCCGGGGCTTTAGGTATCGGCGAGG
>JAYVSG010000032.1:0-1752 GCA_043775535.1 Candidatus Omnitrophota bacterium | reverse complement strand
CAGGCAGAGGCCGCACGTCTGGACAATTTTCCCGCCCGTGACCAGATCGATAATTACAAGACTATGAATGATGTGGCGACGGTGATCTTCATCAAGGCCGAGATGCTGATGCATCAAGGTAAGAATGAGGAGGCCAAGTCTCTTTTTGAGGAAGCGGAGAAGCAATACCCATGGGCCCAGAGCTGGGACCCCAGCCGCGGTTCGTATTGGTCGGTGAAGGAAAAGTCCGCAGCCAGTGTCAAGGTCATCAACGGGGAAGGTCAGGAGGCAAATGTGCCGGCCAAGCCCAGGGCTGCAAAGACCCTGCCGCAATTGGCTTTTCCGGGCACGGAAACCGTGGTCGATTACCTGAAATACGGAAAGTTCCTCAATGCGGGCACCAAGGATTACCATTATGAGATCTCGGACCAAGCTGGCCTGAACGCGGCCATCGGTGAGGGTATTTATCCCAATTTGAGCGATATTTACAAGGACCCCCGTTATAAGGAAGCGATCAAGGCCGGGCGCTTGGAGGGCAATCACTGGGATTTTGTCAACACCGACGACCTGGAAGCCGCTGTCTATAAATGGGCCACCGCTCCCGAACCTTGGGGTGTGAGGCTTTTTTACATGGGTATCATTTTTGAAAAAGCCAAGATGTACACTGAGGCCATCAAGGCCTACCATTCCCTTGTCGTGTTCTTCCCTAATACAATAGCTTGGACATATTGGCAGACCCCCTGGTATCCCGGTCAGGCCGCCATTGCCAAGATACAACATATCATCCGCATGCATCCTGAGCTCGGTCTGGAGTACAAATGGGCAAAGATACAGATTCTCAATTCCTTTGATAATGATGCCGCTAATGACATCACCATTACCAAACCGGGTGTGGTGCGCCAGTTGAGCGCTGTGGAAAGGGCCAAGGGGACCTTGCATCTGGAACGGACCCGTGTGCCGTTGGGCAAGCAGGTCAAGACCTTAGGGACGGGCCGCGTCCGCCTCGCCAAATATGAGAGCGGCCATTGGCAGCTTCTGGTCGATAATAAGCCCTTCTTGATGAAAGGGGTCACCTATGCCCCGACCAAGGTGGGCCAAAGCCCGGACAAAGGGACGCTTTCCAACTGGATGACGGATGATTTCAACCATGACGGGTCCATGGACGGCGCTTACCAAGCCTGGCTCGATACCAACAATAATAATGTCCAGGATGCGGATGAGCCTGCCATCGGGGACTTTGGCCTGATGAAGGTGATGGGCGTCAATACCCTGCGCATCTACCAGCATCCAGAGCGTCCCATCGATAGGGAATTCTTGAGGAAGATGCATAAGGATTACGGCTTCATGGTGGTGATCGGGAATATGCTGGGCAAATATGCCATTGGTTCAGGAGCGTCCTGGGCGGATGGGACGGATTATGAGAACCCCGAGCACCAAAAGAACATGATGGACGATGTGCGGAAAACGGTGCTTGAGTTCAAGGATGAGCCCTATGTGCTGATGTGGCTCCTGGGTAATGAGAATAATTACGGGGTGGCCTCCAACGCCGACAAGAAGCCGGACGTCTATTACAAATTCGTCAATGAGACGGCTAAGATGATCAAATCCTTGGACACTGAGCACCCGGTTGCCATGTGCAATGGGGATACCTTGTTCTTGGATAAATTTGCGCAATACGCCCCGGAAGTCGATGCCTATGCGGCCAATGTGTACCGCGGGGATTATGGGTTTGGTTCATTTTGGGATCAGGTGGCGGAAGCAGCGGACAGACCG
>JAYVSG010000031.1:0-25474 GCA_043775535.1 Candidatus Omnitrophota bacterium | reverse complement strand
GGAATATCCGAGATCGGTAAAGTACTTTCTTGCCCTGTCCTTCTCTTCCAAACTCTTGAACAACACAACCTCGATCTGCTCAAAACCCCGAAGTGCCATTTCTTTTTCAAAAGTCCCGGCCATCCATGATCTCAATGCGGCTTTGAATCTCACCTGAAAATCGGCATCCTGGTTTTTAAAAACGGTTACCTCATGTCCAAGACGCAGGGTCCTTGTGCCTTTGATCGTGTTTAGGACGATATGAATGCTATTGCCATCGGTATCAACAAGCTTTACGCGCAAATTATTTATACTGAGCATATCGGGATGAAGCTCATACGGCAGAGGTAAAATGGGCAAAAAGGCCCGCAAAGAACCTTCATCTTTAAAAATTAACGAGGGTGACTGGCGATGGTCCAAAATAGTCGAGGGAGCATTTTGTATCATCTGCCTTGCGGCATCTAGGGCAATATAACCGGCAAAGTCAATCAATACGTGAACGGACAATGCCCCGTTCTCGGCACCAAGGTCGTTACGTGCCCATCCCTGTTTGTGACGGAACCCGCGCATGATCAGTTTGGCATAATAGGCATGGTCAAGATCGGTGATAGGAACATGGCGGCCGGCAAATAATGCGCCTAGATACGCGTCCACACCGGCACGCATCGCATGTTCCAATTCCCTCACCCCGCGCCCCTGCTGCTCATATTTATCTGCGACGAACAAGATCGTCTGGAACAATTGATGCCGGATGACATCGGCCAACTGGAATGGATTGAGCCCTTCCTGCGGTATCTTCGCCAAATGGCCCGGATCAAGGTCTGCGATCGTGCCCTGTCCACGCAAATTACCGAAACGGGTGTGGTCCGAGATCGCATCGATGGTACCGAGCGGAACAATGGTCAGTGTGTATTTACGTCCCTGCCTGAGATCATGGAAGAGGCTGATGAGGTCTTCGTGTGCGATACCGAACTCCCTGACCAGGACAGCCATGTTCCTGAACAAGGCAACGGCATTCTCGTTAGAAAAATGCTTATGGTTATAATCGAAATAGGGCCCTTGTGCATCATAGGCAAAGGCCATGCAGCAGTCATCCGATGTCGTATATAAGGAAGACTTGAACTGTTTGTCCATCGACCATGGCAATTCCGCCTTGGCGACCTTGATCACATGACTGCCATTGATCCTTAAAGGAACAGGGATAGCCCCGGTATACGGGTGCCCGGCAGCATCATTGGCGGTGCGCAGACGGTCAAAATATTGTGGTTCAGCAAAGAACTCGCCCAACTTCTCATTGCCCCTCATGAATTTCAAGACACGGTTCCCGGCACGCAGGCTGCGCCCGGCCCCCGTATATCGCATTTGCCCAAGCACTGTGATGATCGAAACGACCTGAACCGGGATTTCCTGTTCGTTGATAACAGACAGTGTTTCCCCGATGTTGAGGACAGGCTTAAATCTCTCCGTACCTGAATATAGTTCCGCTGTCGCAGCAATACCGACACCCACCGGATGTGTCAGGATGTCCACACGGCCGTGATGATCGATCAAACGCTGCAGAATATCAGGCAGCACTGACGGAAAAAATGCGATCAGGACGCCGATGTCAAAATATCCGGACATCTGGGTCAGGCGCAAAGGAGTACTTTGTTCGGTCGCGATACAATGCTCAAGCGATGTCCTTAAAGACCCGTTGATGGCTTTTGTGATCAATTCATCCTTATAGCTCTCCGTCAGTTTGCCTGTCACGACCTGTTCGAGAAAATCCCTCCTCACAAAAAGCTTCTCCCAGAACATATGTGTTTCAAAAGGATGGTAGCGCTCGGCATGCTGGGCCATCGCAGCCACCGCAGTACGGATACGGACCAGCATGTCCTTCCCCATGCCCCTGCCATTGACAGCGGCAAGGAAATCCCCGTTCGTGAATATTTCAGACAAGACCCGCAGGCTTGAGAAGGATGTGGCGGTCTTGATCGCATCAAGAACAATGCCAACATGCGGTGCCAAGACTTGAGGGTCTGCGATCGCCCGGAGAAACTCCGGATGGACCAGCAGCTTATGCAGTTTATCAAGATTGCTGCTGGAAAGACTTGTGCGCGGGATCATGTCAAAAACTGCATCCGCATGGGGCAAAAGGCGTCCGGACGAAACCTCCTGAACGAAGACGGGGTCCCTCAATAAGACGACAATCTCAGATATAGCCATGCACTTATCCGGCACCGCAGCAGTAACTATGGCATTGAATATCTGCTTCGCATGTGGAGCAAGGCGGCCGTTGAGGATCTCCTCGATCAAAGCCTCATCTGCCAGGAATTTCTCAAGGTGTGCGAGCTCTTCCCGTGAATAATATCCTGAGCCGGAAAGAATGGCACTGATGCTGCTCAGGATCTGTTGAGCGTACGGCGCCAGCTTACCGCCTGATACGATATCTTGTAGAAATCCAGGGATCCGTAAGATCTTGCCCAGCCCCAGGAGCGGCATAGTAATCCGGACCTTTGAATCCCCATTCACAAACAAAGCTTCGACTGCATCAAGGATGCTATCGTTCTGCTCCGGACCAAGCCTTGGGAAGATATCTTTCTTCAAGTCCTCTAGGAATGGCCCAAGATATTTCTTCCAGCGGCGATGGCGCGTTAGGATCAGCTGCATCCTCTGTTCAAGAGCAACTGCAATAGTCCCATCGGGCCGCTTGTCCTGCACATGCTTGTTCTGCCAAGCATACCACCCGACAAATAACCCCAGGGAACCTGCCAAAACCGAACCCCAAACTCCCCCGACGATCAATAAAACAGGAATGGCCAGGATGGTTATCAGACCAACGGTGCTGAACCCTGACGTGGAGGATGTCTTGCGCACCTGCGTCAGGAAATCCTCCCTGTTGACCGGACGCTTGGCACGCACTTCCTTGCCAGCCCAGCGCAGCCACTCTATGGCTTTAGTGAATTCCGGTTCATCGTATGGAAGGAAGATGCGCTGCCAGGCAAGGGCGAAATACAGCTCTCTAAGATTTTGCGGGATGCCGTCGGCATGCGCGTTAAAAGCAGCATTGAATATCCCGACACGGTCAATGTATTCGCCCCTCAGGGAAGAAGCCATCATCAAACGGCTCACATAGGATCCAACGATATCGAGGATCTTCTGGTCGCGCCCGCTGATCTTAGCATCTCTGAGAGTCAGGGCATCATTCCTCAACAGTCTCAATATCTGCCCAACAGTAGTTGATGCCTTGACCATGCCACCCGGCGCCCAGGTTGCCGCGATCCCTTCCTTGATCCCCTGACAATCCTTAATGCGTTCTTTGAAGGCATCAATGGCCTCATCGATAAAACGGCTGGCCGTCTTAACATGGCGGCCGGTGGCCGTGAGCATCTGCCTGGCCCCATCCACAAAATCACGCGCGATACGATTATCTTCTGCCTTAAGGCGCTTTAAACGTTCGAATAATATCTCAAGCTCAAGCACCGCCTGGAACCTGTTTTCATCTGAAATATGGTCGGTCAACAACTCGTTGATCTCTTGCAGGTCAGAAATATGCGCCTGGGCAGCCCCGGCAGCTTGGGCTTCGGAGGCAATGATATCGATCTGTCCGCGCAGGGATTCCCAGAGATTAGGGAAGGTCTTGACCACGCGCCGGCGCAAGGAACGTTTTCCTCCCTCGGGCGTAACATAAGTCTGCTGACGGACAACGACCATATCGCCTTTGTTCTCGATGCGGCTCACCGAACCGATGCGTGACGTGCGCGAGACTGCGCGTTTGAGTGCCCGGCGGTGAGCGAACATATCATCAAAAAGACTCTCGAGGATCTTCATAGCCGCAGGCTCATTGCCCTTTTCGATGAGCTTCAAAGCGGTCTCACCACCCAAGACCCAGCGGCACAGCATACCCTTGCCCTTGGGGTCGATGAATACATCCGGGTGGTAACGTCCCAGTATCTCCTGCCAATCGCGCCTGAACAACCCCACTTCCGCCGCATGCTCAGCCTCCAGAACGATCCCATCCATGCCAGAATCTTCGTGCAGGGCTTCCTCTGCGCCCTTGCGCTGGCTTAACATCACGGCAAGCCAAATGAGCTTCTCTAGGATATCTTCGAAGGCATCACGCGCCGCTTGTTCGGAACGTTCGATGGTCGTCTTTCTTGATCTGGACGTATTGGGCATGTACAACTCGTACACAAATCGATACGCATCCTGCACGATATCATTATGGAACATACGTTCTGACAGGACGAAGGCGCGGGATTCATAAAGGAAGGACAGTTTGCGCTGGTGGGCAGACTTGTTTAACTTAGGGACAAGGACGAGGTGAACTTCCCCGTCGGAAGAAATATGATTGAAGGAAGCAAAACGGACATGGGAAATACGCCGGGCCAGCGCGCGCATCATGGCCGGCGGAGCGCGCGTGATCTTGGCCCCGTTAAGGAACTTGGATTCCCATTCATGCCCCTTCTCCATCAGCTCAGCGGCTACTGTGCGCGCTTCAGCCACAGTATCCGCAGACACCGGAATGAATCGGCCTTCGTACTCACGGAGCACTGCCTGGACCGTTGCGACCTCATCATCCTGAAGGAACCTGTCGGCACGGACGGGGTCATGCCGAGCCGAACCACCAAAACGCTGCTCCCAAACAGAATTGACGCGCTCCATCAAGACCGTAGACGCCACAATGCTGCGGATGCCGCCAGCGTATAGCCCCGGATTATCCTGCACCTTGACCATTTCCAATTTGAAATCAACAAATTCACTGCCGTCAGGATGGACCTCTTCCGGTTGATGTTCAATGCGGCCTAACTCTTCCTTATCCATGAAATAAACAAAGACATCAAAATACTCATTATTGGCCTTGTTGAGCGCAGGCACATTATTCTGGTAAATGAACCTCTCTCCCTCTTGGGTGATACGGATCAAGCGGGCAGGATCAATTTGGTATTTCCTGTTGAATATCTCTTCGGTGGTCTCTGTGACAGCGGCCGCGGCAGGATCTTTTTCCAGCCCATTATGGCCTGCGGCGGAAATATCGAATTGCTCGCGGGAAACACTCTTGTGTTCCGCCCGTCTTACCCTGAGCACCCGTCCCTGTTCATCAAACAGCAAGACCCGTACGGTCCGATGCCAGTTCCCATTACGATGGGCCAAGGAACGAGAGACCTTGTCGCCGGTATATGAGCCTGTCTGCGCATCGACCACTTCTAGGAATTCTTCATCACCAGCCATGCCAAGGGCGCCATGGCCGGTGTCTTCAAAATAGATATTATTGTCACGATGGAGCATAATGCGGTCGACGAGGCCGAATTTCTGGCTGTTGCGCCAGAAATTCCTTAAATGTACTCTGTCCTCCTTGGGGTGATTCTTCAACCACCAGTCTTCCGTAATCAAGTGCAGCCACCGGACAAGCTCTTCCATGATGGGAGAGATGATACGGGAGATCACACGTGCACTGCGACGATGGCCATTGGTTTTCAAAAGATCATACGCGCGCCTAAACCAAGTCAGCATGGCAGGCTTAGCTTCTTCAAACGGACGGGCATGGTGTTCGATAAGGACCTGCTGGACCCCTTCAGCCATCTTGAACATGACCTGGCGCAAACGGACCAGCTCCTCTAAATGACGATAACGCCAGGGGATCAATTCCTTGTAGGTAAGGGCCTCTTTCAGATAGAAACCATGGATATTCCTGACTTCCCCCGCAATGATATCCAGATATTCCCACATCGGTGCCGCCTTGAACATAATTGCATCAGCCAATTCCTGGGTCCAACCGAAACGCTGCCACTGCGGCTTGAAATATTGTGCCATCACGGCCAAATGACCGGTTTGAAGGACGGCCATCATATCAATGCTCGGTTCGGAAAACGCGTACTCAACCCGTGTAATATTCCCGCCTTGAAGGCCTTCGGTGTCAGAATGGACAGAAAGCTTGACCAATTTATTGGTCTTCTTAAACAAAATACGGGCATTGCTCACCCAGCCCATAACAGCGCCGAACATCAATACAGCCTCCTCCGGCGGTGTTTCCCTGACCTGCTGCCCCTCATAAGAGCTATCGATGGCAAAAACTTCGCCCATGGCATCCGGCATGCCGACATTGATATGGACAGACCGGATGCACGGCTGGTTGAAAGCACGGACGGTCATTAAGCCTTCCAATTTCTCCCCCTGCTCCCTCCATCCATACGAAGGGGAAGACCTGGCTTCCCAAACATAAAAGGCGAGCCAATTGTGATCAACACCCACCGTCCATCCGGGGCAAAGATCAGGAGACAAGCGCCGGCCATTCATCCCATATACCTCCACCTCAAGACCGATCGAAGAAGAGACTGCTGCAAAGTTATTCTCATAATTCTCGATAGCAAGCCCCTGCCATTGGCACCCCTTGGACAATAGCATGTCGAGACCCCTTTTTTGCCGAAGAGCGGGTCGGGCATCGATATCAAAGCAAACAGCTGCTGCTTGGTGTGCCAAGGTCAGGGCCAGATCTTCAGAATGACCTTGGGCAAATAGGGCCCTGTCCAAGTTCAAAAGATTATTGCTTTCGACCCAGAACCCATGGAAGGCGCCCATCTGGGACGTTGTGATCGAAATGAAGCGGAACTCCCTCAATGTTTGTACGATCATTTCAAACCGGCGATGCCGCTCAAGGGCGGAGATGACTGCCTGCAATGCGGCCTGCAAGATATTTCTTTCGCGCAGATTCAAAAATCTCTGGCCTTTCAAATAGGACGATGAAAGATCATAAAATCGCCCGCGCAACAAAGGCTCAACACTGATATTTAGGCTATACGGATTCATTAAACTTTCTACAAGGGTCATCCTGCTCAAGTAACGCCTGATCCTTCGGCCGGTCTTTTTTGCAGCCTGAGCAGAAATCTCATCCGACTGGACGCTCATCTTCGCGGCAAGGATGGGATGGTCCATAAGTTTTGCCGTGCGGCCAGGATATACGGTGCGGTAGCTGCCAGACTTGATAAGAACGGCCATTGGCAGTGCATTGAATGCGCCTGTTAACCGTAAGATCTGGAAGTCAGTAAGTGAACGATCGAGCACATCAACGGAAAGGCTTGCATACCGGTGATCCATGGTCCTGAAGGCCTTCCAAAATGCATCAAGGAATCTTGCCCTAAATTGTTGATCGCCCGTATCCAACATGGGCAGTGAAATGTCGATATCTTCCGCTTCATCCACCGTCCTGCGGGCTTCCGCAAGGCTGCCGTAGAAAATAAGTTCCTTGGGATATGGTCCCACTGATTTCTCCGCACGGGCAAATGCATCCTGCAAATGTTTGATCAGGACCTGACGGGCAATGAACCTCTCGGTATCCGCCTGTGCTGCGACTTCATCCAATGTGCCGCTAAGAATATGTCCGATGAATTCATGGTAATTGATGATGAGCCGCTGTTCCTCAGGCTCGTCAAAATAGGCGGGATGGTAGACGACCACATTCTTTGCATCGGTGGCAACCATATACGGCAGGCCCCCTTTTGTACCTAAAATCTTCCCATCAAGCGTAACAATAACGCGATAGGCGCCCTCCGGTGGAGCACGCCCTTTCTGGGCCAAGGTATTAAAATCGTGCTGCAGCAATCCAGCTGTCATCAAGCTCAAAGGATCATTGTTCACATGTTCGAAGAACATGTTCCCATTGAGGACAGTAACTGAAGCATCAAGAATAGTTGCCCCTTTGCCATGCCATTTCTGCGCATCGGCGTGCTGCTCCTTGCTCACCAATTTTGGATAATTGGCCTTAGTGGGCTGATCGAAGTAGGCAACCACGCCAGTCACATCATCGAAATCCATTCCACCATTGACCGGAGAACGCAGATCAAGGATAAAGCGGATGAGCTCATCCGCTTTGCGGCGGTCTTTAAGCAGTTCGTGGATAATGGTGCGTGTATCGGACCTTCCATATGTGGTATTCAAGATCCCGTCCGAAGCAACAGCAAGAGCCCGGACGTCCTGACGGTCAAGGACCGTTACCGATGGACGACGGATAAAAACGCCCCGCCGTGTGTTGCGCCTGACATCCTGCGCCCCGAAGAAACGGGTCATGGTCGAACCAAAGCTTTTTGTTTGTCCCTCAAATACCACCTGGCCATGTCCATTGATATGGACGCCCCTCTGTTCTATCCGCGCCCGCTCTTCTTCATTGTCCGTGTCGTGCACCTTGAGCCAGATGATCTGGCCGTCTTTATGCAGATAGACGACCGGACTGTCCCCCAACACGGCCACCGTGATCTGCCGATCGCCGATCACGACCAAGGACAAGGTTGAGCCGGAACGTTCCCCATGGCGGGTCTTATGGTCTAGGACGTGAAAGGTCCGGTGCATCACCCGCTCATGTTCGGAACGTTGTTCACCTTGACGCCAGGCATCCAGTCTTTCCCACCAACGCAGACGCCAGCCCGGGGTAATGCCCTGGGTCAACGCAAGGTTCACATTGCCCTGGAGATTAGCTGCGATCTTCGAACTGCCAAAACCGTCGGCAACGGCCAGGACCGTGACACGCTCTTGGCCTCCATACATTCCAAAAGACTCTGCAATGAAACGGTCGTGATTATCATGTCCCGTCCCCGCGCGGCTGTCGACGCTAAGATCAATGCCTGAACCGGTCGGTATCAGACGGGTAAGGCTTAGAATATTATTGGCCTGGTGGATGCGGATGGCCAAACGGGTGTCCGGAGCTGATCTCAACACATGATAAAGAGAAACCAGCCAGCCCCTATACAGGAAGCCTGGCCACCAGAAATTCTTGGGATCATGCAGGCTCATGAATTGTATTTTATCGAGAGTGCCGCGACGGATACGGAGGGTTTCACGGATGGGTTTATTACGGACCCGTTCATTCCAATCGCTTTTGACCCAGTTATACCATTTACGTAACGGCGATACGATCCTATGCCACCACAATAGCGAGCCCAAGGCGATGGTGCCATTGGAATGGTCCAGCTGGAGTTCCCACACCTTCTCCCTGACTTCCTTGCCTTCCACCACCCTGATGATCCTGTGCGTTTCACGCACCTTGATGATCTTTGGATCAACTGCAAAAATCACGTGGGAAAGTTCGATCACGGGATCTTGCGGTCCGGCAATGATCATCACCCCGCCCTTATGCTCACTGACCGTGGGCAATACCCTGGATACTAAAACGGCCTTGACCTCATCCAAGGGAAGCCAGGAACGGTCGTCGGCGCTCTTGATCGGGCGGACGTCTTCATACCCGCTTCCCTTCCCGGCGATGATATCCAATTCCAAATTTGGGGACAGGATGAGATTTTGGTTTGCAGGATTGCGGCGGAACTCCGCAGCTTTGATCTTCAGGTAATAACTATAGTCCCGGCCCCATAAGGGCAGGATGAACTCGAAGAAGATGTAGACCACGGATGCGGCCACGACCATGGGGATGATGGCGGGCATCCAGCCGAACTGGAAGATCCCGACGCCCAGGGCATACCCGGCGGTGCTGAGCAGGTGCCCGAATACTGTCCCGAAATTATTGATGATCTCGTATTTCTGCGCCAGGCCTTCCTTGACCGCCTTATGGCTGGTGAAGATGGAGGCCGTCATGGCTTCGTCCCAGTACTGCTCCTCAAACCCTTCCACTGCCTTGTCCACGATCCACCAGAACAGGAAAAGGAACAGGTAAACATTGGCATTGAATTGGAACAGCAAATTCTCAAGCAGCGTGCCCTTGAATTCCGAACGCGGGATCAAAAAGAACAACAAGGCGACATAGACGATGCGCACGAACGCAGACTTAAAGAAGAATTGCCGGATCTGTTCTGCGGCACGGTAGTCCCCTGTTTTACGCAGCCACAGGTTCCCGCCGGGCGGCATGCGCGTGTCCCCTCTTTGCTGGGCGATCTGATTGATCAGGTGCGCGACAATAGGGTCGATGATGACCGGCAGCAGATAAATAAAGATGTTGGTGGCGGAATTATAGGACGCAAGGATATCCATCTTGGTGGCATATTGCCAGATCGCCGAGAACACAAGGCCGAAGATCAGGCTTCCGAAAAAATCCTCTCCCCAGATAGAGAATTCTCCGATCCTGAACACCCGGCTGAAGGCCATGGCCTGGGTGTACACCTTAAGGCGTTCCCTGAAGGTATAATGGCGGACCGCATAAACGCCGGTATTCACGTTC
Organism: Candidatus Omnitrophota bacterium; assembly: GCA_043775535.1. Classification (GTDB taxonomy): domain Bacteria; phylum Omnitrophota; class Gorgyraeia; order Zapsychrales; family Fredricksoniimonadaceae; genus JACQQW01. The sequence goes on along the minus strand of JAYVSG010000031.1, from coordinate 15,357 downwards.
ATTGGGTCGATGCCGTTCTTGGCAAATACCAGGGCCAAAGGTTGGGCGATCTCTGCCGGTGCATGGCGCTCATGGTTGGGCATCAACTTGGCAATATAGGCGCTATTGACCGTGCGTTCATCCAAAACGACCTGCTTAGGAGAAAGCCGTAATATCTCGTCGCTAATAAATTCATCCGGCAGGGCCGCGATCTCATCCGAAAGCACAAGAACGGCGATGGCATCAGCGCCTTTGCGTGCTTTGATGACGCGACGCTCGACCAGCATCACCGCTGTATCCTTCCCACCCTTCTTCTCCGACTGATAGATCAGGTAATAGTTTAGTGCGTGATGCTCCAAGGAGCGCATGCGCCGGAAAATCCCTTCCGGGATATCAATGGCTGCGATCGCATCGGCATTCGCCTTATTGACCGTCAGGTAATGCGTACCCTCATGGCTTGCTGCCGAAGGTTCCGGCACGTTGTCACCTTGCGGCGCTACAACTTCAGCCTGTTTGCGGATGCCTTTGATAATGGCGATCGCCAGGAGCACCGTCATATAGGTTAGCCCTATGCCAAGGGCCAACATCAAGAACGGGGTTGCCTTGCCGAATAGGTCTAACGAGAGTTCGCCATCTTTTTCAGCCGCATGCATATTGGGCGAAAGAACGAATAGGGTAAAAATGAAAATGGCCATTGCTTTGACAAGATACACGGCGCTCCAACCGCGCGGATCAGGGAACATCTTGGTTTCCGGTCCCAAGGCGGTTTTCACAACATCAACGACCTTACCGGTCTCAGGGGCCACCATGGACACCTTGTTCCACACCAGGGCCATCAGTTTTGGGTTGGCGCGAAAAGCTGCCTGAAGTGCGCGGCTGAATTTCTGCAGGACCTGACCATCCAGATCACCATCCCATAAAGCCCTGAAGCCGCCCGGGATGCGTTCACGTTCCCCATAAACAGATCCTGGGACAAAATAAGGCATGTTCCATAGGATGCGGTCATACGCGCGGGGATCGAAACGCAGGCGCCCATGCTCGTCGATGATATTGTCCCCTACGGTCGCATCTACTTCAAAACCCAGGATGCGTGCCGTTGCTTTGACATTGGCGACTTCCATGGGATTGATGCCGATGGCGCGCACGGGATTGCCCGTCTTAAGCGCCGCTATCCAGGAGTCCGTACCGGAACCAGGCCCGACAATGACCACCCTGTTCCGAGGCCCGAGCTGGACCGGCGCGGGATCGTCCCTCCATAAGGAACTGTAGTAATCCCCGTCCGCAAAACTGACCACATTCACCTGGGGGTATACTGTCGGAAAAACCGGAATAATGGCCTGGTGGTAACCCGGCTTTGCCTTATCCAATTGGTAGGTGCTAAATAATTTAGGTTTGATCTCCTTCGCATACCAATAGCCAGTGGTTCTCTGTATGGACACATAAACATATGAAACATCTGCCAAGTGGGGAACGGACCGCGCATGCTTGTTGGCCAAGGTTGAGTAGGCGACCACCTTCTCCCTGTTGATCTGGGATGCCGCGTAAAATCCTGCCCAGCGGGAAATGGCGGCGATGTCCCCGATCTGCGGGACTTCAAAATAATACTGAGTGAGGTCCAGGTGGTCCCGCTCAAAACCCTTGTGGTGTTTGTCCGACCGAGGGAACACCGCAAGTAAATATCCCTTACTGTTAAATACGAGCTCATAGGTCGGGAACTGCTCCGAATATCCCTCCATGAACAATTCCTTCTTCAAGAATTGATGGCCGGTCAGTACAGTTCCTGCACGTACCGTGTAGATCTCTAGCCCAAAAATATATTCATGCGTGCGGTAGGCGATCACCTCAACCTTGTCTAACTCCAAAGCCTCGATAAGCTCCTTCACCACCATCCTTCCATAAACCATCGTTGGCAATCTAAAAACATGGCTACGTGCTGCCGAAGGCATGGCCAAGGCGCCGCGGTGGGTGAATTCATAATTCAGATTGTTCAGCATGTGCAGCCAGACCCCTCGCCAATAGCTAGTCGTGGCTGGGTCCGTATCCATCACGAAATCAAAAAGAGCCGTATAATCATTCTGAGGATGCGCGTCCAAGAAGAGCTGTTGGTCCAACCTAGGAAGCCCGAAGACACTGTGCCGGCGGCGGAACTCGTCCCATATCGGGCCGATCAGGCCGGAGACCACGAGGGACAATACATATAATCCAACGGTTGACCAGAAAGACAATGTATGGAGCTGGCGTAAGTTGTGGATCCCCGCATACAGGACCACCGCCACACCCGCGATGGCAAACACCTGCAATGCATCCCTGATGTGCCGAAGGACAGGCAGCAGTCCAAGAGCCTTGCCGTTCGCTGTCAAACTACGGAAGATCGCATCAATGGAACGCCGCGCCATGTCCTTCATGCCATCTAATTCCAAATACACATGCTTGGGTCCGATGAAACGTTCCGAATGGTCGCGCACATCCATCAACAATAACAGCGCCTTGGTCTTCCCTATGCTGCCTAATGCGGCGATCAAGGCCATGCGCGTATCATATTCCGGGTGGGTTGGAATAGCCGCCATTATGGCATCGAACTCAGTGGCAGCTGACCTGCCCATGGCATACAAACCTTGGGCCGCCAGCATGCTGGTGAATGATGTTCTTGTAGACACCGTCCTCATTAAAAGGCGTGCGGCGCGAGGCGTATGAACAGGGGCCTTGATCAGGCCATTGGCGGCGAATACCCATAAACGCTTGGCCGAAACATGTTCTTCTTCCAAGAGGGCAAGATATACGCCCTGGGTCTTTACTTTATTCTTATCGGTGAGATCTTCAAGGCGGCGGTTGAGCGCATGCGGTACACCATACACAGCCCCTACTTCATGCACTAAAACCTTGAGCAGCAAGTTTTGCGGGATCTCCGGATTAACAACGACCCATGCTTCATGGTTGAAGGCCCACAGGTCGATCCCCTTCTGCTTGAGCGCCAGGAATTCTTCCTGCCGGCCGTAACGCATCCTTTTACCATTCACAAGCGCGCGGGCGAGATCCTTCAAATCCCAAATATCAGACTTCTCAAGAATGCGGACCAGCCCTTCAAGATGCGCGTCTGCAATCTGGGGATAGGAAGAAAATTCCGTCTGGTGCGCCCAAGCGTAGGCTGATAATTCCTGCTGCTTTTCAAGACCATATTCCCGTCCGGATACCGTAGCTGTCAGGTCTCTGGGAGGCGTCCAACGCTGCAGCACATTCCTGATCTTGGGCAATATGTTCTGGCCGATCCACTTATGGTGTTGGTAACTGAACACGGTCAGCATGCGGTGGATGGCAAATTCCTTGTCCGTCATTTGTTTTGCATCCGTGACCAATACATACGGCAGGCGGCCTTGGGAAAACATGCGCTCGATCATGACGTCCTTCTTCGCCGCGAACATACGTTTGCGGTAGGACTCATTCGTGAGGCTCACCAGGTGTTTCCAATAGGACGTGTCCCCGATGAGCCGTATCCAGCGGGAATAATAAAAGGTCGTGACCAACGGCAGGAACAAGGCTGCCAGGGGATGGGTGGTCATCGCATAGACCATGGCGATCAGCGGGAATGCAGCCAGGGTCATGAATACACAGAACGATGCATCCGATTCCTTCAGGCGGTCAGCCTTGTTGCCGGAGAGCAGGTCCACGCGGTCCCACCATTCGACAAAGTTTTCCTTCCACAAACCCCAGTTAAACCTTGGATACAGCATGCCCTTTGATCCGATGGGCAGCTTGAGCATCGGCCATGACAAGGACCTGTTAACCCAATCGAAATGCGTCTGGTCATGGCGGTCCTGCAATTTCTTCAGGAGATCGATGTCGCGCTCAAGCTCTCTCAATTCACCCTCGCTCAGGAAACGGCAGCGGTCTGCCTGGTGCACCCGGGCGGACTTCAACAAACGTTCCGTATCGATACGGGGATAGGTGTGGATGAAACCGTATTTCACAAGGTTCTGGACCAACAATCCCATGGCATGGGTGTGCACATAAAATGGCATTCCCACGATCATGAACATCAGCGCCATGGGTATGCTCCAGGGCATCCACATCGTGATGCTCATGACCAGTCCGGCCCAGATGAACATTCGGCCGGGATTGACCTCAATATGCTTGAAATTCGACCGCAGCAGGAACAGGATCACCTCGTCCGTGGCCTTGTTCAAAATGACATTCGGCCATTTATTCCATCCGCGTTCAGTGGCATAGAAGATCAAGCCGGTGAACAGGAACAGCCCCGGGATGCCAAATGACATCTTTCCATACGCAATGGCCGCCCAATACAGAATGGCTGACAATAACGCAGCCGGTTTCAAAATGGCCTCTGCCTGGCGCCAAGCCTCAGGGATGGTGAACACGGCCGGCAAATACCCGAAGACCCCGATACGGCTTAATTCCGCGAACATATCTTTCTTGAACTCATACCGGCGGCCGCGGTTGAACCCTTTCTGCTCCACGGGGTCCTGCAAAGAATCCAGGTCGTAACCCTCGTCGTATTCCAGGAACATGCCAAAGGTGCCGAGCTCTCTCACCCATACATAGCTTCTCTTATAAGACCGGACAATGTGGCCGGGAAATAAGTGGGCCATGACATCCCGCGCCACCAGCTCCTCACGCATGGCGATCTCCTGCAAAGGTTTGCGGAAACCGTCGGTGTCCGGGACCAACAAAAGCATCTGTTCACCCGAAAGGACATCTTTAAGCAGCCAGCCCCGGTTGACACCCCCGCGCTTGAAATCCCTCAATATCAGAAAACGCCTTGGACCGCTCCTGGTGTTCCCATCGGGGAGCATTTTACGGACGACCAGTGCCACCACATTCCCCTGCTCGAAAACATTGGGCTTGCCAACTAGCTCTACCTGGTCCCCAAGCCACGTAAAGAACTCGATCTCCTTCATGGTCCTGATCCGTGCAAGGATATCTTCCTGGAACACTTCGATCTTGCGGCCGAATTGTGTGGCGGCCTTGGCGATCTCTGCCAATACCATGCCAGCCTTCCCCTCCGGCAGTTTATGGTCGAGCTTTCCGGCATGCAGTTTATCCAGGACGTTAAAGAATTTCTTGTAGAACGACGGCCTCTTCAATGCCTCTTCAAAGACGCGGTTGATCGGTTTAGAGAATATCAGCACAACGCTTCTCTGTTTGTCTGGGTCTTGCGCCGCCTGTTTAGCTGACTCTTCTGATTTCTGCAGGAACAGGGAAAGGATGGCCGATTCATAGACCTGTTCATCATTCGATGAAAGCATCTTGGATACAAGCACCTTGATGGCCTCGGTGCTGTTGACCCGTGAACGCTGGTTCTTGCCGATGAAGGTCAGGGGCGGTGCCAGCTGGACGATGAAAATATTACGGATGAGGTCCATCTGCTGCTCCGGCGTAATGCTCGGGAACGAAAAGACACGTGCGGCCTTGGCATAATTGCGGTTGGCGGCAAAACGGGATATGTTCTTGTTATTGATCGCAATGTCCAGGCCGGTGTCGCCGTCGGTGTAGTCCAGGATGATCTTTTGTTCGATGACCCTGTTCAGTTCTGCGAACGCGTCGGGCGATCTCACGCCGGATGCATCGACACCTTCAAGCACTTTGGACAAGCGTACGGATGGGACCAGCGGTAAATATACCTGCTGCAGCTTGCGGACCAGTTGCCCGTTCCATTGGGCCGTAATGTGCATCTGCAGGGCGATACCTGCAGCTTCCTTATCCCTGTTGAACATCAACGGTTCAAGGATGAAACGGTTGAACAATGCAGCCGCGATCCTTACAAGGACGACACTTCCAAGGATAAGCACCATCACGCCAATCTTGTCCCATGCCCCCCAGCCGGACTGGGCCACCATGAAGGCAGCGAGCATTGGAGATGCCATGTCATAAACCTTATCCCCTCCGGCAGCAGGTGTGGGATCACGGGCGATCTTTATGGATACCAATTTTTCCATGATCTGTGCCGGGGATACGGGACCATTCTGATAATGCTCAATGGATGTCTGACTGTCGGCCAAGATATTCGCATAGATGCGGCGGAATACTTCCTTGGCCTCCCTCAACTGGGCCACGAACTCGGGCTTGCGATCGACCAAACTGTCCTTCGCAAGGTCTGCGATAATGGTGTGGCTCCAATCTCCGATCAAGATGAGCTTTTCTTTCTGGCGGGAAAGGGAGACCAGGCCGCGGTTCAATTCACCCAGAAATCCGATATCCCCTTGGGCATTGCTGCGGACCATGGACAGTACGACCACCTTGTTCTCATGCCCTTGCACGGAATCAATGGTGCCGACCAGGGCGCGCACCCGACGGATATCGCTGATGGGGAAGCGGCGGCGTCCGCCTACGGTAATGAAATCAAACCCGCTGAGCCTTAAGAACTGGCTGATGCCTGCGGATGAGGGAGCAGGTATGAATTGTTTCTCTGCAAAATGTTTATCATCCCCTCTCATCTGGCTGCCGCGTTCCCCGGCGAGCTTTTCATAAGCGTGCCACAGGACCTGACGGTCCTTATCATCCAAGGTCTGGCCAACCTGCACCTTCTCGAGGACACACCACAGGGACAGTGCCAGGACAATGATCTCGTTCTGTGCCTTATAAGGGGAAAGGATGGTAAGGTCGGCCGGATCATAGCGATAGGCCTGGCCTTGACGAAGTTCAAGGAGACGGCGCACTTCACTGACAACAATGGCAGCCTCGACCAGATTGAAATATGGGTGCTGTCCCCTCTCTTCCCAGCCGCGCACATCGATGAGCTTCAAGGTATCAGCTTCGGCCGGTTCAAATTGCCTGCGCGGCATGATGATGATGCGATCGTCCACATAGAACGGCGCGATCACCGTCCGGACATGGACGGGATGGGACCTGCGGTTGATCGTCAAGGTATGGCTATCGAGCAGCATGCCATACTCACTGGAATTGGCAAAGGCCCTCTCGAACAATGAAACACGCAGGTCATTGCGGCGCTCTTCCGTGAAGATCCGGTTGAACTCTTCCCTGCCACGGCGTTCATCATGGTAGATGATCCCCATCTCTGCCAGGAGCATACCCTCGTCCTCACGGGACAGGCCATGCGGACGTAATTGCTTATGGTCACCGATCAGAATGGCCTTGCCATGGTCTGACAGCACGGAAAGCGGCACCACATTTTCGGCGAGGGTGGCGCGTCCAGCCTCTTCCATGATGACCACGTCGAATCGGTCATCCTCCGAGATGAGCTTGTCGCTGAAGAAACCATTGGTGGTGCCCAGAACTGCATACGCCTTCTTCTCCTTCTTATACCCCGCTGCCCTGGTCTGTTTCAAAGCCCAGAAATCATTCTTGTACTTCTCACGCTTTTCTTTATCAGTGATGCCTTCGCCGATCTTTTCCTCGACACCGCCGGACCCAAGGCGCACAAAGGGAAGGCCATGATCCATCAAGCGTTCACCCACATTGTCGACCGCCCCATGGCCTTGGGAAACGACCAGCACGCTCTTGCCCTGGCCCAGGAAATACGCAACGATGGAGGCGATCAAGGTGGTCTTACCAGATCCGGAGGGTCCCTGCACCAGTGTAACCCTGTTGGCCGGGCTGATGCTGTGCTGGAAGGCTCGCCATTGCGTCTCATCATTCTTAAGCGCAGGTACCAAAGGTTCGATCTCAATAGGCGTAACCGGTTGGACGCCTCCATTCAATCCCATCAATTCATTCATGGCCGCATTTCCGGTCGAAGGCATGGAGGAAGTGACCGTACTTTCCAAACGACCGGCCATCCTGTTTAAGATCTTGGCCTGTTGGAGCAAGTAGGAGTTGCGCAGGCGCCGGATCAGGAACAGGTCGCCCCTCTTGTTGCTGTCTGTCACGGCATTGAACCAGGCCTCAGCCTTCTCCTGCTGTTCGATCGAATCAAAGGCGAAATTGATGCTGTCCTGTGTAACAGCGACCACCTCAAAGGTGAAACGCGGTTCCTGTATGGCCTCGGGATCGGAGACCGCATCAAAGAACAAGAAATGGTCGCCGGGACGGGCCACTTCTTTGAGATCGGTTATCTTATTGTCGCTCGGCCTAAGCGCCTTGCTTTCCTTCAAATAAGGCAGGATCTTACGCACCACAAACCCTTCATCCCTTCCTTCGGCCGGTTTGATCGTACGCACAATGAATTCCGCACCCGAACGGGCCCAGCGGCTGCGGTCCGCCTGCACCAAGGCGCTTACCATTTCGCCGTGATCGCGCAAGGTATTCAAGGCATGTCTTGCCGATGCCCTTGTGCGGATGATCCTTAAAATACTTAGAATATCCTGTCCATTCACAGGGTATTCAGCAGACAATCTGTTATAAAATCTTGTAATGACGGCAAGGGCTTCCAGCGGCCGGCCATGGTCGAGCATCGCCTGTGCCGCATGCTCGATGGCTGAACGCATGGTGGAAACTGCGGGGCCTACCATAAACGCATCCTCGAGGGCCAAAGCAGCCGGCATATACTGCTTGGCCTGCATCTGCTTCTCAGCATCGACGATATGCCTCTTGAATTCCGTTTCACGGCGCAGGGCGGTCGCTTTCAATCCCTTGGCCATGGGGTCGGCCGGGAACATGCTGCATACATCCTTGATGACGGACGCAGCCTTGCCGGGATTCTTGGGCAGGATCACAGAAGCTTCTTGGTACGCTTGCAGTTTCTTGGTGAATTGCTCGATCACCTTGTCCTTGGGCCTGATCAGCCTGGCTTTATCAAGCGAGGTGATCGCATCCTGGATCTTGCCTGCCAGATAAGCATTCTCAGCTACAACAAGCAGGTCGACGATCTCATATCCAGCGCGCAATTCTTCATCCTCCGGCTTGATCACGCGCATGATCCTCATGGCTGCTGCTGCATCCGCATAGCGGTGCTGCATAAAGGCTGCTTCTACGATCGCCTTTTGCCTGTTGAATTCAGCCACCTGGTCGCGCAAGGCGCTGATCCTACCGCCGCTGCGCGTATCCACGTCTTTGGCATACGATCCCTCTTCAGTGAAGAAACGGTTGATCTCCTTCTCTAAGGCCTCATAATCACCATCTTTAAATAGCTTCTCTAATTTAGGCATGAGCAGTTCCGGCTCCATCCAGAAGGCTGCCTCAAGTTTAGCCAAGAATTCACGCAAGACCCGATTGTTCTTGGAACCGCCAGCGGTCAACCGATCGACCAGGCTGCGCAAGCGCATAACCAGGGCCGGATCAGCATAGGTAACAAGACTATGAACCATGTCCTCTTCTTCACGCGGACCGGCTGTACGCCAATGGTCCTCGGCCAATACTTCATCCCGGAGCTGTTCATTACGCAAGGCAAAAGCAAAGGTGCCCAGGACACTCCTAGCGGATGCGTCCTCAGTAACCTGCCTGTAGACCATCACCGCATTGCTGATAAAATTACGCTCCGTCTCAGGCATATAAAATACGATTTGGGCGATCTTCCAAAAAATAGCCAACTTTGCCTGTTCGGAGGCTTCCATTTTGAGGACCAGCGGCAGAAAGGCGGCAACATGCTCGCTCATGCGCAGTCTGGCAGCCGCATATAAGAAGGCGGCCGAAGCCACAACGAAGGTGCGCAGGTCCAGAGGGGTCTTGATCATCTCTGCCCCGACATTGAGCATGGCCTGCATATTGTCATCAGCAGCAGCTGCATATACCTTCTTGAGGGGCTCCTGACGCTCATGGTCCCAGGAATGTGATCCGGCCATTTCCATAAAACGGGCGAACACACTGGCTTGGGCATCCGTCAATGAACGGCCGTGCCCAAGACGAGCCAGTACATAATCAAAATGCAAAAAGGAATGATCGGCAATATCCAATTCCGATGCAGCCAAATTCTTGGCCATGTGATCGGACATCATGGCAAAGCCCTCTTTCCTGCGTCCTTGGCGGAACAAGACGGCGATGATCACGCTCGGGTCTTGGCTGGCGGCGGACCTGTCTCCATAGGCCTGCTCGATCTGATGAGCCAATCGAGCAAAATTGGCCGTATCCCCCAGACCGGTCAGGATCTCCATTCCCGTTACGGAGAAAGATGAAAACATCAGCGCGTCCTTGGCCGAACGCCGGATCTCCTCGGAAGAACCGCTCAATTGGTTAACCGTACGCCGCATCTCTGCCAGATACTTCTGGGCATCTGCCATGCGCTGGGTGTGCAGGTAGATGCTGACCAATTGGGCAGAGAGCATATGGTACTGGTAGGTCCCGGTCATGCCATGATCGACCATGGCCCGGGCAAGGCGGATAAAGGGCTGGTCGTTAGTAACCACCCACTGTGTTTCATTGACCAAGGAACATTGGGCAGAACGCAGGTAATGGGTCTTCATCCGTTCCAGATGGATCAGGCCCTTGCGTGCTGTTGAGAAATCAGTCCTGTTCTGAAGAATGGCAAAGGTCTCGGCAAAACGCACCAGCAGATCGACGACCTTCTCTGTTTGTGCCAGATTATTGCCCTGCTTCTCCATGTCCATCATCTGTTCCAACCAAACGATGCCCTTGTTGCTTTCCGTGATCAATAATTCCTTCAGCGGCGTTGAAAGAACGGGACGTATGTTATTCAAGCCCGACCAAGCGGACAGGAGCGCTTCCATGACCTCAAGAGTTTCCTTATAATAATGCCGTGCCAGCATATTGCGGAAAATGGTGTGCACATAGCCGGTGATCCCCCGCAGCTCCCTCTGCAGGGTGCTAATATTTCCTAAATGATGAGTATCAACATCCCTGTCCCCCAGTACCGTCACAAGAACCGGGATGCTCTTGAGGTTGATCAGCATGATATCAAGGTCCTTGCGGTATTGCCCTTGGACCATGAACGACGCTTCGAAGGCAGAAGGCGATCTAAAATGCCTCAGATAGGCCGTCCGGACATGTTCGACACTGTTGTCCCGATGGCCGGCGATCTCATCGATCAAGAGCCTTCTTATTTCCAAATAGGAAATGACCGGCGCTGGAAGTGCCGCGCGTTCACCGGCACGGATCACCAAGGCCTGGAACAATGCGGCCGCAAAGAAAGCGACCGCGACATCGATATCTTTCGCGACCAAGGCATCGATCGCAGGCACATTAAGGTAAAAATTCCCGCGGCGGCTGCTAGGATCGACCAGGAGTTGTGTTTCCTCCGCAGCAACGAAGATAAGGCGCGGCACGGACTGGGCAGCCTGGGTCGGGCCGACACTCTTCCTAAAATGGACGAACACCGTGGCCACAGTCTGTTCGATCGCTGCCCAAGGCAGGCACAATTCAAGGCGGCGGTCAAAGAGCACCGGAAGGATATCATGGTCCGTGATGCGCAGGCTCTGGAGGATCGTCTCCTTGGGCTGCGCAGGCTCCTTGCTGAAAAACCCAAACTTAGGGTCTTGCGGTAATTTGAACGCAGGATCCGTATGCAAGAAGAAGGCCTTGATCTCATAGGATATTTCAGAAGGCGCCCAATTCTTCAGATGATCATCAAGATCATCCGCTCCAGAGGATGACACAAAGACCTTTCCTCTATAATTGTTCAGGAAAACAAAGTCCAATAAAGCCTCGATGGAAATGCTCAGGAACAGCTCCTCGGTCATGGCGATGAAGAAGTGTGAATGTTCCGGGTCTATCCAGTCCGCATACACATACAAGCTTTCCTGGCCGCGCTGCACAAGAGCGTACGGATCCCCGCCAAATGTCGATGGCCTCATCTCTGCCTGCACAAAATTGATCCTGACATTGCCTCCCTCAAAATCATTATGGAATTCCAACCGGGTATGGAGTTCCTTCATGCGTGCACGGATATGCGCTTCCCGGCTTGATGTACCAGCGAAATTCAACGCATTGTTCTGTCGGGCAATATTGGCCACCAGGCCGACCCCGGCCTGCTCCAAATAAAGAGCATCCAGGAAGATGCGCTCTGCCCCTATAAAGAATATCTTCTCCCGGGCATTGTTGATCTGCTCCGGATATTGGTTCTGCACATCCATCCAGCGCACTAAGTCATCGATCAGGGCAAAATGATCTTGGACATATCCCTGGTCCACGTAAAGGATCCCGTTGGTGACCGCAACCTTGAAACTTAAGAATTTGCCGATCTTGATCCGGTCCCTGTTATCTTGGACCACACTGTCCAGCCATTGGAAATATTGTGGGTGCATTGCCTGGCCGGATTTGGATGCAAATGCATTGCGCACGGAGGTCAAGATATTCAAAAAACTGACCTGCTGGATCTTCTCGGGAACGAAAAGTGTGGTCTGGCCGATCTCCCAACGCACAGCCTCTTCGGTCTTGGTGAACGGGCCTGCGTTGAACTTGGCCGCAAAGAAACCATTGGTCATGCTCATGCCTAAACAGGTCATGGGAAGGAATCCTGTCGGCGGAGGCGGTTGGCGCACATTCCCATAAATATGAAAAAGATTATGCAGGGCGTGGACGGCAACAGCCGCCGCATGCGCATCCGCATCGGAGCCGCCCAATTCCTTGACACGGTAGAATTCGATCATCATGCTGCCGACCAATTCACCCAGGTATTTCATGTCGGCTTCGCCCGAATCTTCGATCACGAACTTTGTGCCGATGAATTTGACCACCTTCTGATGAAGACCCCTGAAAATATCAGGCCATTCGTACACATGGTGCTGCGCAAGTGTCTCCTGTTCCTTGCCGGCGGCGGCCCAGATCAATCTGACGACTGCCTCATGTCCGCCCTCGGACCATGACCTGTTCAATTGGTCGACCCAACCGTCGCGGGCCACCATGCCCAATGCCATCGGAATGGGATATGCCTGGTCCATAGCAGGATCATCCGCCAGTTGCGCGAGCGTGACGCTCAGTTCCGGTGCGGCATTGTCCAAGATCTTTTTGAAATCAAGCAGGTGACTACGAACCCCGTCGAGACCGCCAGACATGATCCAGGTCCGCAATTCTTCCACGCGTTGTGAATGCATATGGTTGGACAGCGCTGCTTCCTGTCTTCCGGCGCCATTATGGTCAGGATCCCCCAAGAAATCCCTCAAGAGATCGAAATTTGTTCTCAACATCTCAACGAACTCTTTACGCTTATGCGCATTATTTCCTGAATGCAGGATATCTTTGGTGCCAAGCAGGTCATTGGCTCCCCTAATGAGCGAAAACATACCATTGAGGATGTGGAGGAACATCCATGAGGTCTTGGCCTCGATCAAATGATCCCTGAGCGTATAAAAATCCAATGACAGCTGTTCGATCAGGATGTTCTGCTGGTCCCACACCAGCTGGAGACGGTCCTGACGGTACACCGGCGCTGCAAGCAGAAGTTCCGTATACAAGGCTTCGTGGCGGCGGACGATCCTCTGAACATCAAAATGATCCAAGGCATTTAGGCGTGCAGCTTCACCCATGGTCTTGCGGCGCGCCGGATCTTTGGCCAGGGCAATGATCTCATGGGCCAGGTCATCCACGTGTTCGACAGGGACCAGTACTCCTGTCTTTCCTTCAACGATCACTGCCTGGTTACCGATGATGCGGCTGGCAACAACGGGGAGGCCGGCGGCTTGCTCTTCGATCAAGGCGAGCGGCATGCCTTCATACCTGGAGGGCAAGGCAAAGATATCTGCGCCCATCAATGCCTTGGGGACATCTTCATGGGCCAGAACGCCTCGCAAGAACATGAACGGTTCCTTTTCACCTGAAGCTGCATGGATCTGGTCGATCAATGCCTGTAGTTCATCGTGCAATTCACCTTCCCCATAAATGACCAGGATGGCGCCGGGAACTTCCTTGCGGACCAAGGCAAAGGCCTTGATCAGGATGTCCTGGCCTTTCTGCGCGGCCAAACGCGCCACATTGATGACAACAGGAGCTTCAGGTGCGTGGGGTTCCTTCTTAATATTCTCGAACTCGGACAGGTCAATGCCGTTGGCAATGACCCTGATCTTGGAGGGCTTAATGCCGCCAATGATGTGCAATAGCCTTTCCCCCTCGCTCAAAGCGATCAGGGCGTCATTCAAATACTTAAGCGAAAACCCGGTGGGAATATCAGATAATAACTTCTTCTCCCTGGTGCGCGTCTTGACGAATGATGCGTCAGGAACATTGTGGTAGGTGGTGAGGATGACCGGGACAATCCGGAAAAACCTGAGGAGCAAATTCTTGGCAAGGCCGTATATGCTGCCGGCGCCGTGCATATGCACCACATCCGGCTTGAGTGTTGCAAAAACAACATAAAACTCCATCGCCGACCTGACCCATCCACCCAAATACTTGCTGATAAGAAGCAGCTGGCTATACAAAGGACGTCCATAGAACATCTTGCCCGTCAAGCGCGGCCTGCCCGTCAAGAAAAGGAATTGTACGCCATTGTCGCGGGCCTTCTTGATATCGGAATCCATCTTATGTGGAGTGTCGTGGGTCAGGATGATCAGGGAGAACCGGCCATCCTTGATATGGATGCTCCGCGCCAGGTCCAAGACCACCTTCTCCAAGCCTCCCACATTCAAATGCTGCAGCACATAAACCAATTTGACACGGCCTTGATCGAACTGGTGCTCATCGATCTTGCTCAAGGTATCACCGGCCAGCTGGCGTAATAAACTTGGTTTCCATGGATCTGTCGTTGCCCAATCCAAACGGCGCAAATGAAGAAGGACCCTGTAGGCATCTTCACTGATGGCCTCATTCGGGTGGTTCAAGACAGTCTTGTATAAGCCCCGCATCTCTTCGAGGGAATCCCCAGAGGCGCACAGCGCAAGGTATACAGCCCGACGCACATCATGGTCTGAATCATGGGCGGCCGCCTGGATATAGGGAATGGCTTCACGCCGTCTGAATGCGCCGAGGATATTGATCGCATATTCCGGATCGGTATCGCCCGGCGTGGGTTCGAAAGGTACGGACCTGGCAATATTCCCAATGGCCTGCCGTGCCCGTTCATCGTCGGAGTTCCTGCGCAAAAGACGTGCGGCCTTGGCTGGTGAGAACTTCAATTCTTCAATGCTCTTCCACTCTTCTTGGGTCAACATCCGACGGCGGAAGAAGAACATGTGGACCCACGCTGTGCCAATCAACAACAAGAAAGCTGCAAGTACGGCCGCATAGCCTGCCGGCGATGCGGTCTGACCTGCCGCGGCAGGGACTTGAGCTTGTGCGGACTGAACCAGCAAGATGCTCAACGCAACAATGCCCAGAGGAAGAAGTGAACTCAGAGGCTTTTGGGCCTTGATCACGAATTCATAGCCGAAATTCCTGGAAGCCCATCTCCTGCTTAATTTATCGATGATATCAATGAGCGGCCTGCCCACGAACATGGCGGCACGCAGCAGGAAGCTATACCAGGGGTATACCCTGCGGTTGGCGGCGGCGTCATGACGATAAACTCCCAGCCCATAAAGCGGGTCAAATCCATCTGCTTCTATATTAATGAGGCCTTCTGCCGCAAGCGCCTGCTTGATG
>JAYVSG010000030.1:0-7432 GCA_043775535.1 Candidatus Omnitrophota bacterium | reverse complement strand
TCTTCGGTCGAACGCTTCCTGCGGTACAGCCGTTTCGTGGTCAAGGCGCTGGCCCCGCATGTGCATTTTTGGATCACCATCAATGAACCGACGATCTATGTCTCGCATGCCTATATGTTCGGTGCCTGGCCTCCGCAGGGAAGATCATGGTGGAAGGCCAAGGCGGTCCGTGATAATCTGGTGGCCGGGCATATTCAAGTTTACGGGCTCATCCATCAAATATATAAGGATCTTGGGGTCAAGGCGCCGGAGATCAGTATTTCGCAGCACCTTTCCGCCATTGTCCCTTGCGTGGATAATTTCAGGAACCGCCTGGCCGTCAAGATCAGGGACAAGCTTTTCAATTTTGAGATCCTTGATGAGCTGGCCCGGCACAAGACGCTGGATTTCATCGGCCTAAATTATTATTCGCGCCACCTGGTCAATGTGACGAGCTGGTGGATCGGCAACCTGCTCATGGAAATGGGCAGCGATGCGCACGACCCGGTCAAAAAGAATTCCCTGGGCTGGGACATCTACCCTCAAGGATTATACCAGATCTTGGTCAAGCTCAAGAAGTATGGCGTGCCCGTGATGATCACGGAGAACGGCATCTGCACCGACGAGGATGCCTTGCGCTGGGAATTCATCGAAGCCCATTTGAAGAGCGTGCACCGTGCCATGGAGGAGGGCGTCATGGTCAACGGGTATCTATATTGGTCGTTGTTGGACAATTTTGAATGGGCGCATGGCTATGCCCCCAGGTTCGGTCTCATCGGTATGGATTACAAGACCCAGGAGAGGTCTGTGCATGAAAGTGCTATAAAATTCGGACAGGTATGCAAAACAGGAGTATTATGAGCGCTATGAAACTTCCCTTACACAAGACCAAGATCATCTGTACCTTAGGCCCCGCGTCCTCAACCCCTGCCATGATCGAGGCCATGATCCTGGCCGGCATGAATGTGGCGCGCCTCAATTGTTCCCATGGGGATTTTGCCCAGCACAGCAATAATATCCAGCAGGTGCACAAGGCCGCAGCCAAATTGAACCGTGTGGTCAGCATCATCATGGACCTGCCCGGCGTCAAGATGCGCATCGGCCGTTTGAAGAAAGAACCGCTGATGTTAAAAGAGGGCGGCCGGGTCATCCTGACCACCAGCAAGGTCGCCACCTCCGATGAGCGCATCATTCCGGTCGAGTATAAACAACTCGCCGCAAGCGTCAAGAAGGGCAATGTCATCTTCCTGAATGACGGTTTCATCCAGCTAAGGGTCGAAGGCGTGCGCGGAACTGACGTGATGTGCAAGGTGCTCATGGGCGGCGAATTGACGTCCCACAAGGGCCTGAACTTGCCGGGTTCCAAACTTTTTGTCAATGCCGTGACCAAGCGGGACCTGGATTTCATCGATTTCGGTTTGAAGCAGGGCGTCAATGTCTTCGGCATCTCCTTTGTGGAAAAAGCCTCTGATCTGATCAAGGTCAGGGAATTCGCGCGGCGTAAAGGGAAACAGGTCTTCCTGGTCGCCAAGATCGAACGCCGGGAGGCCATTGAGAATTTTGACGCCATCGCCCGAGCGGCGGATGCGGTCATGGTCGCGCGCGGGGATCTGGGGGTCGAGATCCCCATTGAAGACGTTCCCTTCATCCAGAAAAGCCTGATCCAGAAAGCAAATCTCTTGGGCAAGCCGGTCATTACGGCCACCCAGATGTTGGAATCCATGATCCACAATGTGCGCCCCACCCGTGCCGAGGTCAATGACGTGGCCAATGCCATCTTGGACGGCACCGATGCCATCATGCTTTCGGGAGAGACCGCCAAGGGGCAATTCCCCCTTGAGACCATTGAAATGATGGTCAAGATCGCCACCTCCGTCGAACGTGAGCGGGATAGCGGCGCCCTGTCCAATGATGAAGGCGAAGAAGTTCGCAATTTGTTCTATAAGAGCGGCATCAATATCACGGATGTGCTGACCTTGAACGCGGTACAGGCCGCAGAAGTGCTCAAGGCACGCTATATCCTGACCCCGACTTCCAGCGGCAGCACTGCGCGGGGTATTTCGCGCTTCAAACCGCGTTGCTGGATCCTGGCCTTCACCGCCATGCCCCAAACTTGTGCGGCACTGGCATTTTCTTACGGCGTGCACCCCTTCTTTGTGCACAAGGTCATCCGGAACGATGCTCCCAAGATCCTGAGCATTGTCCGGAATGCCGGGTTAACGGCCAAGGGTGATACCATTGTCATGACCGACCGCCGTTTGTCCCACAAGCCTGGTGAAACAGACTCCTTAGGGATAGTTACGCTCTAGTCCGGGATTAGGATTGACACGGGCACCTTCGCCCGTACTCAGCTCAATCGGCTGACCCAGGCCATGGGTGAGAATTAACCCAGCTTTTGTCGGATCTGCAGTTTGAATTCTTCCGGAAGTTTCTTTTCAGCGGTGGTCGACAGCCTGTTCGGGTAGCTGCGCAAGGTCTTCTGCATGCCCCTGATCTGTATGTTGAAACGCAGGCAGAGAGTGCAGACGAAGGTATGGCCCCTTAGGTCCAACCATTCCTTAAAGGACAATCGGCGGTCCAGGGCTTCTGAGGCGAGCCGGGTGGCTTCGCGGCAGGAGACCGTCGGTATCATGTCCGTTATCTTATCGAACCATTCATTCCACATCTTTTTCGAACCAGTTCCTTTCCAGGCATTGACGCAATTGCAGGCGTGCGCGGTGCAGCAGTACCCATAAATTAGTCGGCAATATCCCCAATACCTTACAAATTTCTTTCGTGTCCATGGCATCCAGTTCACGCAGGCTGAAGGCCTGGGCCGTTTTCTCGGGCAATTTATTCAGGCAGTCATTGAAGGCGGACCAGAATTCGGTGTTCTCTATTAAGGCTGCCGGGTTGAATTCCCAATGACCGGGTTCCTTGGCCAAATGGCCGTACGCGGCCTCATCAAAGAACTGCTCGATATGCATGTCTTCTGCGACGAGTTGGGAGGCAGGGGTTTCCTTGTATTTAAGGCGCAAATGGTCGGTGATCTTGTGCTTGAGGATGCCCAATAGCCAGGTCTTTTCGCTGGAATTCCCTTTGAACGAAGTCCGACCCTCAAAAGCGGCCAGCAAGGCCTCCTGCACCAGGTTTTGGGCTTGGTCTGTCTGGGAAATGAATTTGAGCGCGAAGGCGTACATGGCATCGCCGTAGAGGTCCACCCATTGGGAAGGACTGGAGGGAGTATTGACCATAGGCGTTAATTTAGCAGAATTTTGTAAGGTTTACCCGTCATTTTCGACTAATAGACGTGGGACAAGGGAATTAACATTTAATCAAGGAGGATGCATGAACGGTTTAAGAGTGTTGGTCGCGGGTACAGTGGTGGCTTTGGGTCTGGCAGCGGGCATACCGTCTGTCGTTCGTGCGGATGCGGACATGATGATGAAGAATAACGGCATGATGAAGAAAGAAGCCATGATGCAGCCGGAAGTTGCCATTGAGGGGTATTGTCCGGTCTGTCTCATTCATGGTATGATGAACAAAGGTTCTGATAATTTCACCACTGAATATAAGGGTAAGGTATATAAATTCCCGGCCATGGAACAGCAAAAGGCCTTTTTGATGGATCCGGAACAATATACCAAGGACCTTGATATGAAATTCAAACAAATGGCGACCAAGTAACCAACATTAAGGAAAGCAGGGGGAATGGAAAACCACGGGCTTCAATTCATAGGCTTCTTCTTTGCAGGGCTCGCGGTCAACCTGACCCCCTGTGTCTATCCCATGCTCACCGTGACCGCCTCGCTGTTCAAGCCGCGCGACGGGCAGACCCTGGGACACTCCTTCCTTAAAGCCTTGGCTTATTTCCTTGGGATTTGTGTCATGTACAGCGCCCTTGGTTATTTTGCAGCTTCTACAGGAAAGGTGTTCGGGTCGGCATTGCAGAACAGCTGGGTGCTGTTCGGCGTCGCTGCCCTGATGTTCGCGCTGGCTTTGTCCATGCTGGGCCTGTTCCAGCTGCGTGTACCAACGGAACTGCTGAGCAGGTTGGGTGGATTGCGTAAAGCCAATTATGCAGGCTTATTCGCTTCGGGATTGCTGGTCGGTGTTTTTGCGGCTCCTTGCATCGGCCCTCCGGTGATCGCTCTTCTGGCTGCGGTCGCGGACAATGGTTCCCCGGTCTTTGGCCTGTCAGCGTTCTTTATTTTCTCCTGCGGCTTGGGACTGCCGTATCTTTTGCTCGGGACTTTTTCCGGCCTGGCCAAGAAATTGCCCAAGGCCGGCAATTGGCTCATTGTGGTCGAACGTGTATTTGGCGTTATCCTTTTAGGGTTCGCTGCTTTTTACCTCGCCTTGGCGCTGCATTGGCAATTGCCGGGCAGCCAGAAGTCATCAGAGGTGGTATGGAAGCCGTATACGGGTGGGGCGGTGGAACTGGCCGGCATGCAGCACAAGCCCGTGGTCCTGGATTTTTATGCGGATTGGTGCATCAGCTGCCATGAATTGGAACGGGATGTATTCTCCAAACCGGCCGTGGCCGCAAAGCTGGGGCAGTTGACGACACTGCGGGTAGATGCCACTGATATGGATGATCCTGGGGTCCAGGAAGTGCTGACCCAATACGGTGTCATTGGCCTTCCGACGGTGGTATTCCTGGACAAGCAGGGAAAAGAGATCAAGAAGGCTCGCGTCATCGGGGTCACTGCGGCCCGGAAATTCGAAGCGTCCTTGGACGCCTTAAAGTAGGGAGATGATCATGCGCGCTAAATTCATCACCGCGGTTTTGGTTGCCGCGCTATTCCAAGGAGGGATCGCCATGTCTGCCGATACTATCCATGTGTATGATGCCGATAGCAACAGTTATAAGGACATTGAGAAGGTTGAAAAGACACCGGCCGAGTGGAAGGCGCAGTTGACACCCATGCAATATGATGTTGCCCGCGGGCATGGGACGGAGCGGCCCTTTACCGGCGAGTATGTGAATAACCATAAGAAGGGTGTTTATAAATGCATCGGCTGCGGCTTGGATCTTTTTGATGCCCAGACCAAATTTGAGTCGGGCACCGGTTGGCCGAGTTTCTATAAGCCCATTGATGCTGAGAATATGGCCACCACCACGGACACGAGTGCGTTCATGGAGCGGGTGGAAGTGCATTGCCCGCGCTGCGGCGCGCATCTGGGCCATGTGTTCGATGATGGTCCCCAGCCGACGGGAAAAAGGTATTGTATTAATTCAGTTGCGTTGAAGTTCAAGGAAGGGAAATGATATGCGCATCATCCATGGGATATTGACGGCATTATTGTTATCAACGGGCATTGCACACGCCCAGGAGGCGGTCATGGACGGTCAGGGCTTGGAAAAAGCGACTTTTGCGGGTGGATGTTTCTGGTGCATGCAGCCTTTCTTGGATCACACCAAGGGTGTCCGGTCGACGGTGGTGGGATATACGGGCGGTCACACGGCCAACCCGACCTATGAAGAGGTGTCTTCCGGGGACACTGGGCATGCGGAGGCCATTGAGATCACCTTCGATCCTAAGGAGGTTGCCTACGCACATTTGCTGGAGGTTTTTTTCCAGAACATAGATCCGACCGCGGTCAACAGCCAGTTCGCGGACCACGGCACGCAATACCGCACGGCAGTGTTCTACCACGGCGAAGCCCAGAAGGCTGCTGCTGAGAAAGCAAAGGCGGATCTGGCTGCTTCAGGGCGTTTCGATGGGCCCATTGCCACAGAAATTGTTGAGGCAACAACCTTTTATCCTGCGGAAGAGTATCACCAGAAGTTCTACCAGAAGAGTTCCATGCATTACAAGATCTACAGCGAAGGATCTGGGCGCCATCAATATCTGGATAAGGTCTGGGGCAAGAAGTGAGAACGGTCCTGGTCCTGGCGGCCTTGCTCCTAACGGCAGTGTCGGTCCAGGCAGGTGAGCCGTTCGCCGTCGTGGAATTGTTCAGTTCTGAGGGGTGTTCCAGCTGCCCTTCCGGGGACAAGGCCCTGATGGACTTGGCCTCGCAGGCCAAGGCGGATGGCAGGCGCATTTTTACGCTCAGTTTCCAGGTGGATTATTGGAATTACCTGGGTTGGGTCGACCCTAACAGCAAGGAAGAGTTCACCGCACGGCAGTATCAATATGCCCGTGCGCTTGGCAGCTCATCGGTCTACACGCCGCAAATGGTCGTCAATGGCATGCATGGGTTTACCGGTTCCGACCGGACCCAGGCCGGACAATATATTGAAGAGGCATTGGGCGTTCCTTCCGCTGCAGAGGTGGCCGTGAAGGCCCGGATCGCTCCTGATGGCCGGCTGGAAGCTCGTTTCACCTGTGCCGGCATTCCGCCTAAGGCCTTATTGCATGTCGCCTTGGTCGAGCAGGGCCTGGAGAGCCAGGTCGGTGCGGGTGAGAACAGCGGGAAGCTCCTTAAGCACGGCAATATTGTTAAACAATTGAAGACCATGGCGCCGACGGCGGAGGGAGTGATCGTTTTTGACCGGCCTTCCCGGGCTGATCCTGGTCACTATGCATTTGTGGCGTTCCTACAGGACCCGGACAGCATGAAGATCAGTGGTGCTGCCGCCGTTGACGTTCCCACCCAGAAGGATTAGAATAAGGCATGGATAAATTATATTATTTGATCGCCGGCGGCATTGCCGGGACGGTGGCGCGTTATATGGTCGTTGGTGCGGCCGCGCAAAAATTGGGCACGGGCTTTCCTTACGGCACGCTCATCGTCAATATGGCCGGCTGCTTCCTCATCGGTTTCTTTGATGTGCTTGCCTCCAAGAAGACCGCCATGGCACCGCAGGTGCGGATCATGCTCATGGCAGGGTTTTGTGGGGCCTTTACCACCTTCTCCTCGTTCATCCTCGACAGCCACAACTTGATCAAGGGGGGAGAGACTTTCCGTGCCTTCCTCAATGTCATGGGCAGTGTGGCCCTGGGCTTCATTGTCTTCCGTTTAGGCATGCTCCTCGCTGACCTTCTCTAAAGACGCTCCCTCGCCTTTTTTATTTGACAAATCCCTGCCGCTCAGGTAAACTCTGATTAAGTTGCATATGCAACCATCTACCTATGACAAAACACGGTTACAATTTAGAAGAGTCCCTGGGTTATGTGATGGGCCGCACCGGCCGCTGGCTGGGCGCCCGCCTGAACCGTAATTTCCAATCCCATGGTTTTGATGTCACCTGTGAGCAATGGGCCATCCTGGTCAATTCGGCTGAAAAGAACGGGCAGACCCAGCAGGAACTTGCCGGCCACACCTGTAAGGACAAGACCAGCATGACCCGTCTCATCGACGGCATGGAGAAGCGCAGCCTGGTCGTACGCATCCCGGACAAGCAAGACAAGCGCAAGAAATTGATCTATTTGACCGCCAAGGGCAAGGAATTCCAGCAGAAGCTTTTGGCCATTGTGTGCCAGACCCTGCAAGAGGCGGAGCAGGGCATAAATCCCAAGGATAT
>JAYVSG010000029.1:0-2175 GCA_043775535.1 Candidatus Omnitrophota bacterium | reverse complement strand
CCGGTGAATTTCACAAAGATGAATACGGCCAGCAAGGCGCCGGCCACACGCAGCAAGAGCGCCCTGTTCTTGGGCTTCCATGCGTCGTTGATAAAGATCTGGAATTGCTCAAAGGCAGGATTCTTTTCCTTAGGGATGCGCGACACGGGCGCAGGCTTCTTGGATGGGGACGCTGCAGGTTTGACGGCCGAACTTGCTGCCGGACGGAAAGGCGGCTTAAGCACCCTGGACTTGACCGTCGGCGACGGGGCCGAGGCTGCAGCTGCGGCCCTTTCCGCGTTCTGCGCCTTGAGCATCTCGTTAGCATCTATCCCCAGGAATTCAGCATAGATCTTCACGAAACCACGGTAATAGAACGGGGTCAGAGAGCGTACGGAATAGCCCTGCTCGATGGCCTTGAGAGCGTCCATAGGAATCTTGGTCGCTTCATGCACGATATCGAGCGTGAGGCCTTTGGCCTCGCGCGCTGCCTTCAACATGATACTAGGAGTTTGTTCCGCCATTGACCTGTGTATTACCCATGTTATCTAGAAGCCACTTTTCACGGTCGACCAGGATGTCCCTGGCCTTGCTGCCGGCGTAGGGACCGACAATGCCGTGCTGTTCCATCATATCGATCAAACGCGCTGCGCGGGAATATCCCAGGCGCAGGCGGCGCTGTAAAATGGTGACCGAAGCCTGATTCGTTTCGACGACGACCTTCACGGCCTCATCATACATTTCGTCCTTCTCATCCGAACCACCTGCGCCGGATGAAGGCTGGACCTTAAGCACATCCTCATTATACTCCGGATTGCCCTGCGCTTTCAAGAACGCTATTACGCCGTTGATCTCTTCATCGGACACGTAACAGCACTGGCCGCGTGTGGGCTTGGCGTCCCCGGGCTTCATGAACAAAAGATCACCCTTACCGAGCAAGTTCTCAGCGCCGTTGGCATCAAGGACCGTGCGTGAATCGACCTTGGAGGCGACCTTGAAGGACAAACGGGCGGGGAAATTAGCTTTAATGACGCCGGTGATGACATCCACCGACGGACGCTGGGTGGCCAGGATCAAATGGATCCCGACCGCGCGCGCCAGCTGCGCCAAACGGGCAATGGCCCCTTCAACGCTCTTGGCCGAAACCTGCATGAGGTCCGCAAGCTCATCAACGACAACCACGATATACGGCATCTGCAGGCCCTTGGCATGATAACCCTTGATGTTACGGACCTGTTCCTTGGCTAGGATCTTATATCTGCTTTCCATCTCCCCCACCACCCAATTGAGGGCAGGCGTGGCTTTTTTAGCGTCGGTGATGACCGGGCAGATCAAATGGGGAATATCATTATATGGCACCAGCTCGACCATCTTCGGGTCGATCATGATGAATTTCACTTCCGTCGGGGACGCATTAAAAAGGATGGACATGATCAGGCTGTTCAAACATACGGTCTTACCGGAACCTGTGGTGCCGGCGACGAGCATGTGCGGCATCTCTGCAAGATCGGCCACCAGCGGTTTACCGGACGTGTCCTTGCCGAGGGCCAGGGCGATCTTGGAAGCGGATGAACGGAACTGGCTTTGGGTCAGGACATCCTTGAGGAAGACCGCAGCGGAAGAACCATTGGGCACCTCCACCCCGACGCGGTTCTTACCAGGGATGGGCGCGAGGATGCGCACCGCAGAAGCCGACAAGGCCAGGGCCAGGTCGTCGCTCAGGCTGGAGATCCTCTGCACCTTGACACCGGGCGCGGGCTGCAATTCGTAACGGGTGATGACCGGGCCGCGTTCAATGTCGACGACCTTGACGTTGACACCGAAATCTGAAAGCGTCTCCTCCAGCACCTTGGCGCCGTTCATCAGGGTTTCCTGGATCTTGTCCTGAGAAACGACCGGAGGGTCCCTCAAAAGGTCCAGCGACGGCAGATGGTATTCCCCGACCACCTTGGGGACAGCTTGAACCATAGGCTTGGCCGCCTCTTCCTTGGCAGGTGCAACAATATGTATTTTAGGGGCAGCCGGAGCTTGCGCAGGAACGGGAGACTTATTCACGGCTACGGCAGCCGGGACAGGCTTGGTCTCCTTCTTAACAGGTTCGGCCTTTATGGGTCCGACACCCTCTTCTTCATCCAGATCACCGGCATGGGTTTTCGGGAACGGGACCTTCTTGGTCTCCTTCTCCTTGGGCTTGGC
>JAYVSG010000028.1:0-1648 GCA_043775535.1 Candidatus Omnitrophota bacterium | reverse complement strand
CCGAAGCCGCACATAGGAACAAGGAAAAACTGCGGTCAAAAATGCACAACGCGGCGCAGACAAAGAAGAAAAATGGGATATCAGAAAGGATATTTTGTTTGTAGATAAAAAAATACGAAGAGAACGCCAGGAACAACGCTCCGGCAGCCGCAGACGCTTCATCCGTCCGTCGGCGCAGGTAGCTCCACAACAGAATGACGGAAAAGGACCAGAAAATAACATTCAGGGACTTAAAAAGCTTGAAATCCAACCCCCACACCTTGACCAAAGGCGCCAGTATCAAGGGATAACCCGGCGGATAAATGGTGGGGTTGTCCAACATGATGCCTGAGGCATAGGGCCTGCCTTCCACGATATTGCGGGCGTTGATGACGTATTGGCTGAAATCATCACCCCAATTGTGCCCTGCCTTGATCGTGTACAGATTGACCAACAAGGCGAGCAGCAATAAAAAGTATACGTATACCTTGGTCATGGCTTTCTAAACTCCAGGCTGCGGACAATGGCCATGGCCTCATTGCACATATACGGCTGACGGCTGATCTCCAACCCCCTCCTCAACAGCTCCAGGCCCGCCCCTTCATACCCAAGATAGAACAGCGTGGCCCCTTCCTTAAAAAGATCTACGGTCATTGGCATCGGTTTTAAAAAGGACTCTTGTTGGGACAAAGGATGGGATGCCAATTCTTTGATCTGCGTGATGTCCTGGACATTGACTGGCTTTGACCTCAATTCCTCTCTCAAATGTTCCGCGTCGCGGGCCTGCGGAAAAGCCCCTTTCTTAAGAAAGACCAGGATCTCTCCCTTAACCAAGACCATGCGCCAACCCGGGTCCGCACTTAAATACCTGACCAACCGGGCCTCCATACTATTCCCTGAATCCAACACGGCGATCTGCAAACCATAAAGCTTCTCGGCAAGCGGCCAGTATTTCTGCGGAGCAAGAAAGGTGGCCACACAATTATTGAAACGCCTTTGATCCATATGGCGGGTCTCATCCGTGGGCCTTAAGGATGGATAGGCCGACCATATCATTTGGCCTCCGATGACGGTCGTATTGAACACAGTCCCTGTGATGCCGTGTTCCTTAAGCCATGCGATCACATCCGTGGAATAAGGATTTGTCTGCATGGACAGATAAGGCATTTCTTTATTGCCGTACGCAAACTTAAGTCCGATGATCGGCCATGCACGCAGCGCCATCAGCACGATCACAAGCATGAGCACCCCCCGCTCAATGGCCTTGCCCAGGCGACCATCCCACCTCACATGTCTCGCCCCTTCAATGGCGATATAGGCGGCACATATGGCAAAGAAGGCGCTGTTACGGGCCATATAAAGGAAGAGGAACAGGGCGAACATCAAGAGCAGGCTTGAAACAAATTTATTTTCCCTGCCAAAGAACAGGCCGGCAAGTGCAAAGGCGCATAGGATAAAATAGTGCCGCCCCTCGGAAGTGAGGAACAGAAAGGATGGCGGCTGTGATTCCGCAATGACCTTGCCTATTTGGTAAAAACCCAGAAAATCAGGAAAGAACAGGACATTGAACGGATACAGCAGTCCATTGATCCCGTTAGGCGAAACACAAAAAGAAGCCAAATAAAAGATCAAGGTAATGCCCAGATGCTTTGCCTGCAACTTGGAACCC
>JAYVSG010000027.1:0-10924 GCA_043775535.1 Candidatus Omnitrophota bacterium | reverse complement strand
TGGGTGTCACTGCCCCGGAAAAGATGTAGCAATGAAGAAATGGCTCCTCAAGAGCGCTGATCCGCTCCTGCAAAAGACCTTGAGCGATGAACTTGGCATTCACCCCATCATTGCCCAGCTCCTGGTCAACCGCCAGGTCACGAGCGTCCAGGAAGGCCGTTTATTCCTCAACGCCGACCTGTCCTCCCTGTATAACCCATTCCTTTTGACCGACATGGACCGTGCTGTTGTCCGCATCGAGCAAGCAAAGGAGCGTGGTGAGAAGGTTCTTATTTTTGGGGATTATGACGTCGATGGCGTTACGTCCAGCGCCTTATTGCGCCGGACGCTCAAACGCCTTGGGATCAGCGCCATCAATTATATCCCGCACCGCATGGAAGAGGGCTATGGCCTGAATGTGGCCATTGCCGAATTCGCCAAAGCGCAGGGCATCCATCTATTGATCACCGTCGATTGCGGCATCAATGCGTTTGAACCTATTGCGGCCATCATGGCCCAGGGCATAGATGTCATTGTCATCGACCACCACGAGCCGGACGGGGACAAGGTGCCGCCTGCCTTGGCTGTCATCGACCCTAAACGCCAGGATTGTATCTATCCATCCAAAAATTTATCTGCGGTCGGTCTGGTCGCCAAATTGGCGCAGGCCATTTTCGGCCATGTGCCTGAGGAAGATCTCGACCTCGTGGCCCTGGGCACGGTTGCGGACGTTGTTCCTTTGCGCGGGGAGAACCGCATCTTTGTCAAAAAGGGATTAGGCCTGATCGAACGCACCACCAAGCATGGATTGCGCGCCCTTTTGGAGATCGGCAAAATATCAGGCAAGAAAATGAAGCCGTACTATATCGGTTTTATCCTTGGGCCCCGTCTTAATGCGGCCGGCCGCATGGATTCTGCCAATATCGCCCTTGATCTTTTATTGGCTGAAGATGCCGTGACCGCCAATGCCTTGGCCCGCAGCCTGGAAGAACATAATGTGAGCCGCCAGAAAATGCAGGTCTCGGTTGTGGAAGAGGCCATTGCCATGATCGAGGGTGAGCCCGGCCTTAAGGAAAGCCCCATCATTGTGGTGGCTAAGGAAGGTTGGCATAAAGGGGTATTGGGCATTGTGGCCAGCCGTATCGTGGATAAATATTACCGTCCGACCATTGTCATATCCATGGAAGATGGATTAGCCACCGGTTCGGCCCGTTCCATCGAAGGTTTCCATTTGCATGAAGCTTTGACCAGTTGTGCTGCACATTTGGACAATTACGGTGGGCATAAGCGGGCGGCGGGTGTCAGGTTAAAGCATGCGAATCTCGAAGCCTTCAAGCTTGCCATCAATGCCTTTGCCAAGGACAATCTGCCTAAGGAACAAATGGTGCCTGTCTTGGACATTGACTGTGAAGTGCCCCTGTCCGCCATTGACCTTAAGTTAGTTGAGATCATCGGCTCCATGGAGCCGCACGGTGAGGGGAATCCGTCACCCATGTTCTGTTCCCGCAGCCTGACCGTCAAAAGCGTCCCGGTCCTGATGGGTAAGGACACCATCAAGTTCTGGGTCACGGATGGTTCCAAGACCTTGAGCGCGGTGGGCTTTGGCATGGGTTCCATGAAGGAATTGGTGAAACTGGGAGGGAAGGTGGATGTGGCCTACAGCCTGTCCATTGACGATTGGAACAAGGACCCGGTGGCCCAGTTGATGCTTAAAGATATCAAGATCAGTTAATAAAAAAGCCGGGTTAAAAACCCGGCCTTTTTAATACTATATTTTTAGTTCTTTGATCAGACGGCGCGAACGACCTTATTGGACTGGATGCAGGATGTGCAGACCAAGGCGCGTTGGACAGTGCCTTCCA
Source organism: Candidatus Omnitrophota bacterium (assembly GCA_043775535.1). Lineage (GTDB taxonomy): Bacteria > Omnitrophota > Gorgyraeia > Zapsychrales > Fredricksoniimonadaceae > JACQQW01. Next base: position 9,083 of record JAYVSG010000027.1, on the reverse strand, counting down.
ACTTGATCTTGATGCGCTGTAAGTTCGGCATCACCACGCGGAAAGACTTACCGACGACCTTGGAACCGGCGCCGCCTTTTTTCTTCTCCATACCGCGTCTCTTATATTTTATGCCGGAGTGGGGCTGTTTGCCGCAAACAATACAGAATCTCATGGGAAATACCTCAAAATTTAAATGGTTCTTGCTAAAGGTGAACTCTAAATATACTGGAAAAGTCCTCATTGTCAAGCATTTTTAAGAAAGGGTATTTATGGACTTAAATAAGCTTCAACCGTACCAAAAACGCAGCTTTGTGCCCCTGGCGGCTGACCTCAGTGATGACAAGACCGTCACCGGGCTTTATGAGCAATTGGAGAAAAGGCCGGTCAAGGATGCCAAGGAGTTGGAACGCTGGCTCCTGGACCGTTCCGAGCTGGACGCGGCCTTGAGCCAGGTCGGTTCCGTGCTTTATATCCGCATGACCTGCCAAACTGATGACAAGGCCATCGCGGGAGCCTATACCAAATTCATTGAGACCGTCGAACCGGCGGTCAAGCCGGTCAATGATCGGTTGAACCAGAGGTACGTGCAATTGAGCGGTCAATTTAAATTGGATGCCCGGCGCTATGAGGTCCACGACCATGCCATCAAGACGGACATTGAGATGTTCGTTGAAAAGAACATCCCTTTGCAGACCCGGATCAGCTTATTGTCCCAGGAGTACCAGACTGTATGCGGGGGCATGACCGTCCAATTTGATGGCAAGGAACGCACCCTGCCTGAAATGGGGAAGTTCCTGTTGGAGACGGACCGCAGCGTGCGCGAGAAGGCCTGGCGCGCCACGGCGGAACGCCGCGCCAAGGAAAAGGACAAGCTGGAAGACATCTTCGACAAGATGTTCAAGACCAGGAATGAGATCGCGGACAATGCGGGTTTTAAGAATTTTGTGGAGTACCAGTTCAAGGCCTATCACCGTTTTGATTATACGCCCGACGATTGCAAACGTTACCATGAGACCATGGAGCATTTGGTCGTCCCCCTGAATGCCCGCATCTTCGAACGCCGCAAGAAGGAAATGAAGGTGAAGTCCTTAAGGCCCTGGGACACGGCCGTGGATAGTCTGGGGCGCAGCGCGCTTAAGCCTTTTAGCAAGGTGGAGGGTTTGATCGAAGGGGCGCAGAAGATCTTTGACCGTCTCGATCCGCAATTGGCGGGTGAGTTCAAGGAAATGCGCGACCTCGATCTTCTGGACCTGGCCAGCCGCAAGGGCAAGGCCCCAGGTGGTTATCAAAATACGTTGAGTGAAGCACGCAAGCCCTTCATCTTCATGAACTCGGTTGGTGTGGATGACGATGTGCGCACGCTCCTGCATGAAGGCGGACATGCCTTCCATGCCCTGGCCTCTGCTGCCGACCCGCTTGTCGATTACCGCCATGCGCCCATGGAATTCTGTGAAGTGGCTTCCATGGCTATGGAGCTCTTGGGCGGCAAGCACATGGATATGTTCTACAGCAAGGAAGACACCGACCGTTCCAACCGTGAACATCTCGAAGGGATCATCCATACACTGGCCTGGGTTGCCAACATCGATGCGTTCCAGCATTGGCTGTACGAGCACCGCGACCATTCCCGCCGCCAGCGCCAGCAGGCATGGCTTGGGTTCTATGAGCAATTTGGGGGCAAGTTCATCGACTGGTCTGAGCTCTCTGAAGTCAAGGCCTTCCTATGGCATCGCCAATTGCATATTTTTGAAGTGCCGTTCTATTACATCGAATACGGCATTGCCCAGTTAGGCGCCCTGCAGGTCTGGATGAATGCGCGCAAGGACCCGAAGAAAGCCCTGGCCGATTACCGTAAGGGCCTCGCCTTGGGTGGTTCCAGACCATTGCCGGAACTCTATAAAGCCGCGGGCATCAAATTCGATTTCTCCCCGGAGATCATTAAACCGCTGGTTGAAGCGGTTACGGAAGAATGGGAAAAGCTTGCGTAAATTGACCCATGAGGAGATCGTGGCGCGGCAGGTGCGGGGGCTTTCAAATGCCCGGCTGCCGTTTTGCGTGGTGCTCAACAATATCCGCAGCCTGCACAATGTGGGCTCCATGTTCCGCACGGCAGATGGGGCAGGGGTGGAGAAGCTCTGGCTTTGCGGGTATACCGGCTATCCTCCGCAGGGAGGGATCACTAAGGTATCACTCGGTGCTGAGGACCATGTGCCCTGGGAATATCGGGAAGATACGCTTGGGGTCATCCGGGAATTGAAAGCCCAAGGTTACCAGATCGTGCTCTTGGAACAGATGGAGGGAAGTGTCCGGCACCATCAATTTGCTCCCAAAACCCCGGTATGCCTGGTCATCGGCAATGAAGTCAGCGGTATCAGCGATGAGCTCGTTGCCCTTGCGGATGCCGCCATGGAGATCGACATGGCTGGGATCAAGAATTCCCTCAATGCCGCGGTCGCCTTTGGCATCGCTGCCTATCATATACGCTCGGAAATACTTGCGTAAAAAGCAGTTACGGGGTAAGATGTCTTTAAATCTTCAAGAGGATCGACCGTGGACATTGACCCTAAGAAATTATTGCGCGACAAGAAGGTGATCGCTGAGATCAACCGCCACAAGTGGTTGGAAAGCGAGATCGCCGGTTATGATATCGGTTTTGAAACTGCCGCTGAAGACTGGTTGAAGAACCACGCCTCCGCCTGGGTCACGTACCACTCCAAGAAATTACCTGCCAAAAAGAAATAGATCGGGGTCAAACATGTCGTATGAGTTGAAGAAATTGCCGAATTTCAGCGGTCGTCCGGGTCCTGTGCTTTTAGTGATCATGGATGGTGTTGGTTTGGGAAAACAGGATGACAGCGACGGTGTCTTCCTTGCGAAAACCCCTGTGCTCGATGAATTGATGAAGTCCAAATTGTATACGACCTTGAAAGCCCACGGCACTGCGGTCGGTATGCCCAGCGACGATGATATGGGTAATTCCGAGGTCGGCCATAATGCCCTGGGTGCCGGGCGTGTGTTTGACCAGGGGGCTAAGCTGGCGCAGAGGGCAATTGATAGCGGGGCCATTTACCAGACCACGATCTGGAAGAAGCTCGTGTCCCGGGTCAAGGATGATAACAAGGTTTTCCATTTCATCGGACTCCTGTCCGACGGCAATGTGCATGCCCATATCGACCAGCTGATCGCCCTTGTGCGCCATTGCGCCCAGGAAGGCGTCAAGCGTGTGCGCCTGCATGTGCTTCTGGATGGCCGTGACGTGTATGAGAAATCTGCCCTGACCTACCTTGAAAAGATCGAAGCTGTTCTCAAAGAGATCAATGCGGCAGCCAAGGACAATGATTACTGCATCGCTTCCGGCGGCGGGCGTATGGTCACCACCATGGACCGTTACAATGCCGACTGGACCATTGTCGAGCGCGGCTGGAAGGCCCATGTGCTGGGACGCGCCAGGCGTTTTGCTTCGGCCAAGGAAGCGGTCGAGACATATTACAAAGAAGATCCCACCATGACCGACCAATACATGGATTCATTCGTCATTGAGGACGATGGTTCCCCGGTCGGCACCATTGAGGATGGGGATTCAGTGGTGTTCATGAACTTCCGCGGCGACCGCGCCATTGAATTGTCCATGGCTTTTGAGAACAAGGAATTTGATAAATTCGACCGTGTGCGCACACCCGACGTTCTTTTTGCCGGGATGATGCAGTACGATGGTGACCTGCAGATCCCCAAGAATTATCTGGTGGCTCCGCCGCAGATCGATGGGCCTGTCGGAGTGTACATGTGTGCCAATAAGATACCAGCCTTTGCTGTTTCTGAGACCCAGAAATTTGGCCATGTGACCTATTTCTGGAATGGGAACAAGAGCGGGTATATTGACCACAATCTGGAAGAATACGTGGAAGTCCCTTCTGACAAGGTGCGCTTTGACACCGCCCCGCGCATGCAGGCGGATGCGATCACCGACAAGACCATAGAGCTCCTCAAGAGCGGTAAATTCAAGTTCGGCCGCATCAATTATCCCAACGGCGACATGGTCGGGCATACCGGCGTACCTGCGGCCATTATCACGTCGGTGGAAGCGGTCGATGAAGGTCTGGCCAAATTATTGCCGGTGATACGTCAATTGAACGGCATCTTGGTCGTTCTGGCGGACCATGGCAATGCGGATGAGATGTATACGGTCAAGGGTGGCAAGAAGCAGGTCAGCACGGCCCACTCATTGAATCCCGTCCCATGCGCCATCGTTGATCCCAACTATAACGGCGAATACGAATTTGCAGCAGTGAAGGACCAGGGGTTGGCCAATGTGGCAGCCACACTATTGAACTTGCTTGGGTATGAAGCGCCCAAGGATTACGCAGCCTCACTTATTAAATTCAAATGAGCAAGATCAACCAGCGCGAAAATTACGCGACCAAATTGGTCAAGAATCCCCAGGACAAGTTCAAGACCTTGTTCGAAGCGACACCCGTCGCCTTGGTTGAGGGATTGTGGGGCAAGACCTTCGATGTGGTTGCGGTCAACCCGGCTGCATTGGCGCTGTTCGCTGCCCAAACACCGGCAGAATTCTCGACCGGCTTTGGTCCTTTGCTTGGGAAACTTCCCCGTAAAGTCCTGCTCGAGCTTTTGAGCGCCCGTTTGAAAGGCGACCTGTTCGAAGCAGAGTTCCGCCTTCCCACGCTGCGCCGCAATTTCATCTATGTGTTCATGCGCCTCGCCTATATACAGGGTGCGAGCCTCGGCTCCCAGCACGTGGTCTTGGCCTTCCATGATGTGACGCACCGCAGGCGGCAGGAGACCTTCCTTAAGAAACTGTCCCAGATCGACGGCCTGACCAAGCTTTTGAACCAGCGCACCATCATGGGGCGTTTGGATGAAGAGGTTTCGCGTGCCCGCCGTTATCAGGTGGACTTAAGCTGCATTATTTTCGACCTTGATAATTTCAAGAAGGTCAATGACACCTTCGGCCATTTATGGGGAGACAAGTGCATCAAGCGCGCGGCCCAGGCTTTAAAGGATGGTTTTCGCAAGACCGATATCATCGGCCGTTATGGCGGGGATGAATTCCTGGCCATCTTGCCGGAAACCAGGCCCGATCAGGCTATCATCCCGATCGAACGCTTCATCAAGTCCTACGCGGATAACAAGGCTTCGATGACCCGTAAGGGCAAGACCATCAAGACAAGTTTTAGTATTGGTATCTGCGGATTTCCTGCGGACGGCATTGAATCCGGCAAGGACTTGATCAAAGCGGCAGACCAGGCCTTGTACCTTTCCAAGACCGCCGGCGGCAATAGCTTCAATATATACGGCGTAAAAGCCGGCTGATCCTCTTCAAACGTGCAAGAACGCATTCCATCCTTAGTTTATGAGATCTCCATCCATGCCCGTGCGGCTAAAGAGGCCGCATTGTCCCGTGCCGTATTATTATCCGCGAGTTTCTTGGAGCAGGATATCAGTGAAGAATCCAACGGGGACGCCACCCTCCTGAAGGTCTTTTCCGAAGATCGCCTGCGCATCCAGCGCATCAAACAGGTCTTCAATAAGCTTGGTATCAAAGGCATCCTGACCCGTACAAAGACCCTGAGACCCAAGGATTGGTTGACCCGCTGGAAGAAAGATTGGAAGCCGGCCCGCCTGACCAAGGCCCTTGATGTCGTGCCCGTGTGGTACAAAGACCGCTATCGTCCTAAGAAGGGCAGGGACTATATTCTAATGGATACACTCCTGTCCTTTGGTACCGGTTTGCATGAGACAACGCAGATCATGTCCCAATTCATCGAGGATTGTCGCGGCAAATTCACTTCATTCATGGACATCGGCACCGGCACCGGCATCCTGACCATGGTCGCGCTCAAGCAGGGCGCCCGTCCGGTCCTGGCCATTGATATCGGGGAGCTTAGTGTCGAGGCTGCCCAAGAGAATATGAAGGCCAACCGGCTTAAGGCGACCATCAAGCTTGCGGATATCAAGACGTTCCGTCATGCGCGGCAATATGATTTCGTGGCAGCCAATCTGGTCACTCAGGACCTGATCGAAAATGCCTCGATGATATTGAAGTTCGTGAGGCCTGGAGGATATTTGGCCGTGTCTGGTATTTCGCTCGACAATCTATCGAAGCTGGAGAGGGCTTTCAAGCGACTGCCCTTACAATGTCTGGACCTTCAAAAAGGCAAGCAATGGTCAGGCCTGTTGTATCAAAAGAAGATGTCGTAGAGACCTTCATCCGCGCGTCCGGTCCCGGTGGACAGAACGTGAACAAGGTGGAGAGTTGTGTCCAGCTGGTGCACAAACCCACCGGCATCGTGGTCAAATGCCGCCAGCACCGCACCCAGTTCATGAACCGCCAGGAGGCATGGGTCCTGCTTAAGGCCGCGGTCGACCGTAAATATGAAGAAGAGCTGCTGCGCCTGCGTGCGGCCCGGGCCAAGAAACAGCGTCAGGACCGTAAGCGTTCCAAGGGAGCTAAAGAGCGCATGCTCCAGGCCAAGAAGAAACATTCGTTAAAGAAACAGGACCGTAAAAGGAGCACGTCCCATGAATAAGGGCAAACAATGCGCCGGGATGGTTGACATCGGCCATAAAGAGGTGACCGTGCGCCGGGCAGTGGCTGAAGGGATCATCACATTCAAACCCAAAGCCTATAAGGCCCTGATCACGGACCAGTCGCCGAAAGGCAATGTATTCGAGACGGCCAAGATCGCGGGTATCATGGCGGCTAAGCAAACGCCTTCGATCATCCCCCTGTGCCATCCCTTGAATTTGGAGAAGGTGAAGGTGGATTTTGAGAAGTTGAACAGTAAAAGCGCCGTGCGCGTCATTGCCGAGGTTACTTGCTCAGGAAAGACCGGTGTTGAGATGGAAGCACTGGCTGCTGTTTCAGCAGCATGCCTGACCATCTATGATATGATGAAGTGGTCGGGGCAGGACATGACGATCGGCAGCATACAGCTAGCACATAAGAGCGGCGGCAAGAGCGGCATCTATAATAAAATTTAGGGTGGAGAGACTTTGATGGAAACAACATCACCGATCGTATGGATCATCTTTAACGTGGCTGTATTCTTATTGCTGCTCCTGGACGCCTTTGTCCTGAGTCCCATGGATAAGCCCGTTACCATGAAAAGAGCCTTGAGCCTGACAGCGTTCTGGATTGCCCTGGCGCTCATGTTCAATGTGTTGATATTTTTTTGGCTGGGCCGGACCAGTGCCCTGGAATTCCTGACCGGGTATGTGATCGAGCAGTCGCTTAGTGTCGACAATCTCTTTGTTTTCCTGCTGATCTTTGCCTATTTCAAAGTCCCATCGGAATACCAGCGCAAGATCCTTTTTTGGGGAGTGATCGGCGCCCAGGTGATGCGGGCGGTGTTCATCCTGGCCGGTGTGGCGCTTTTGAATAAATTCCATTGGCTCATCTATATCTTTGGCGCCTTCTTGGTCTATTCCGGGATCAAGCTGTTCACGGAAAAGGACAAGGAAGTCGAGCCTGAGAAAAATCCAGCCATCAAATTGGTGAAGCGGATCATGCCGGTGACCAATGATTATGACGGCGGCCATTTCATGGTCAGGAAGAATGGGATCCTCCATGCCACGCCGCTTCTGATCGTCCTCGTAGTCATCGAAACCACGGATCTGGTCTTTGCGGTCGACTCCATACCGGCCATCCTAGCTATCACCAAGGACCCGTTCATTGTGTACACCTCGAATATTTTTGCCATCCTGGGATTGAGGGCCATGTATTTTGCGCTTAAAGGCCTCATGGATGTCTTCCATCATTTGCATTACGGTCTGGGTGTCATCCTGATCTTCGTCGGTTTTAAAATGCTGACCGAACATTTTATCCATATCCCGATCGCTGTTGCCTTAGGGTTCATCGCCCTGGCGATCACGGTCTCCATCCTGACATCGCTGAAGTTCCCGGCGGAGAAGAAGCATGCGCCCTAGGAATATCCTTATATCCTGCATCCTTGTTGTGGTCGGGGTTGCCGCCTATGCGTGCTGGTGGGTGCAGACGCCGAGTTTTTGGGTATATGCGATGGGTAAGTCCTTGAACCGTCCAGGCGTACAGGTTTCTAAATTGACCATTGGTTCCGCGCATGTTTCATGGCAGTCCATTGAATTGTCACAACTCACTGGCCGTATCAAGGTCGGCAATGATTCATTCTATGTGTCTGCAGGGACGATCTCTTTGGATGATTGGCGTGCCGTGCTCCGGGGTGGGGCAAACAAGGGACATGCCGGGCATGTTTCCATTGTTGGCGACAAGCTTTCAGTGTCGGAACTGGCGGCTGACCTGGGATTTGATTGGAAACCATTGAGATTGGAAAAAGTAATGGGTGCCGTCAAGGCCGTTGACCTGACCTTTGAAAAATATGAATTTGCCGGGATCAATATGCCGGTCGAATGGAAGGACGGCATCTTCACCAGCAAGACCTTGAGCGGGAAGCTTGCGGAAGGGGTCTTTGGCGGAGAGATCATGGTTGTTCCGGAGCCTGATCTTAAGTATAGTATGGATATCCGGGTGGACGGCCTGAATACAGCCGGTCTTCCGGCCGACAGTGAAAGTTTGCTGGGGCAGGTCAAGGCGCACCTGAGCGGGACAGTATCGTTCCGAGGCAAGGGCTCAAGTTTGACCAGTGCGACAGGGAGTTTCACATCCGCAGAGGGCGGGGCCATGAAGGCCAAGCTCCTCGGGTATATCGTCCAGTATGTTCCCCAGCTGCACCAGGTGCTTGAGGACCTGATCAAAGAGGATGGGGACATCACCCTCGACCAGGGCGGGATCAGCTTTAATTCCCTGTCCCAGAAGAAGTGGCAGACCAAGGTGAAATTATACAGCAAGAAGATCAACCTGGATCTCAACCTGGACGCGGACATTAATTTTGATACGAGCGTGAATAAATGGTTCAAGAGACTGCATCGTTTATTAATAGGAGGGGAATAATGGACCGACTGAGTTTAATATTGCTGAGCATCCTGGTCACGGGATGTACGGTCAAGGCCGTAGGCGACCCCAATCGCCCGATCACCATCAATGCCCACATCACCCTCGACATCAAGGGCCTGAAGGACACGGCCACCGACATCGAGGATTTTGT
>JAYVSG010000026.1:0-2528 GCA_043775535.1 Candidatus Omnitrophota bacterium | reverse complement strand
ACGCCGGCCGCCGCGCCAGCACCGGAGCCTGGTCCGGCGCAGCCGTTCACGCTGCCGAAGCTCGGCTACACGTTTGATGCGCTCGAGCCGCACATCGATGCGAAGACCATGGAGATCCACCACACCAAGCACCATCAGGCGTATATCAACAATGTCAATAATGCCGTCAAGGGCAAGGCTGATCTCGAAGCCAAGTCCGTCGAAGACCTTATTGCCAATTTGAACGCCGTGCCGGAAGATATCCGCAATGTCGTCCGTAACAATGGCGGCGGTCATGCCAACCACACATTCTTTTGGACGGTGATCGGCCCCAATGCCGGCGGCGTCCCGTCAGGCAATGTCGCGGCAGCGATCAACGCGGCATTCGGTTCCTTTGACGCTTTTAAGGAAAAATTCGCACAAGCCGCCACCACGCGCTTCGGCTCCGGCTGGGCATGGTTGTCGGTCGGTAAGGATGGCAAGGTGGAGGTTTCATCCACGGCCAACCAGGACAGCCCCATCATGGAAGGCAAAACGCCGCTGTTAGGCATCGATGTTTGGGAACATGCCTATTACCTGAATTTCCAGAACCGCCGCCCCGATTATATTGCCGCATTTTGGAACGTGGTCAATTGGCAGGAAGTTGAAAAACGTTTCAACGCTGTTAAGAAATAACTGCTTTTCCGACGGGCGCCCAAGGGGCGTTTTGGACCAAAAAAATCCAAAAAACCTTTGACGCGCCCGTTTTTGTTCTCTACTATATGTAGTACTTATCCCGTTATTGAACCATATATATAGTGTTTTTATCATTTTATCAGGGGGGCTCGAATGTCGCAGGAAACCACTATCACGTTTGACATCAAAGTCCAGAAGCGCAACGGTCAGGTCATTGAATTCATCCCCAGCCGCATCACCCACGCAGTCGCCAATTCCTTTAAAGAACAGTCAGGCTTGCCCCGCGAATCTGAATTGCCCGAAGAGCATATGAAGGACGCCCAAAAGGTCACGGATTGTGTTGTCGCGGTCCTTAAGGAGCGTTCGGTCGAAAAGCCATTTCTGACCGTGGAAGAGATCCAGGATGAGGTCATCCGCCAGCTGTATGAGAATGGTTTTAAGGAAGCGGGGGAGCGTTACGCCAGCTACCGCCGTCACCATGCCGCCCGCCGCCAATTATTCGAATTGTTTTCAGTCATTAAACGTGATGGCAAGGTCGTTTCCTTCAAGCAGGAAAAGATCACCCTGGCCATTGCCAAGTCCCTGATCGCCCATAATAAGGGTGTTTATAATGAGATATTGATCGAGAAGGCCTATGAGCTTTCCGAGAAGGTTATTTCTGAGGTTCGCGTCAAGTGGCCGGACGGCAAGGCTGTGCACATTGAAGAATTGCAGGATGTTGTTGAGAAGATCATCATGGCGGCCGGTTACCACGACGTAGCCAAGCGTTATATTATCTACCGTGAAGAGCGTGCCAAGTCCCGCCGTAACAAACAGGTGCCGAGCGAAGAGTCTTTGGAATGGGCCAAGAACCTGGTCATCAAGACCGAAAAGGGCGAGCGCCCCATCGACCTGGATGAAGCACGTTTCAAGTTCGAGACCTGCTGCAAAGGACTTGCCGATGTTTCCCCGGACATGCTGTTCCGTGAAGCGGTGAAGAATTATTTTAACGGCATGAGCGAACGCGAGATGCTGCAGGCGAACATCATGGCTGCCCGTGCTTTTATTGAAAAAGAACCGAATTACGGTTTTGTGGCGGCCCGGCTTTTACTCCTGATGGAATACCATGAGGCATTGGGTCAGGAAGCTTCCTTTGAGCGCATGCGCGCCGAGTACCCGGTCTATTTCTCTTCCTATATCCACCGTGGTATTGAATTGGAATTATTGGACCCTGTCCTTAAAACTTTCGACCTGAAAACCTTGGGCAAGGCCATTGTACCTGAGCGCGATTTCATTTTCCGTTACATGGGCCTGCAAACCCTGTATGACCGTTATTTCATCCACTGGGAAGAGCGCCGCTTGGAATTGCCGCAGATCTTCTGGATGCGTGTGGCCATGGGCTTATGTGTCAGAGAAGGCGAACAAAAGAATGCCCGCGCCATCGAATTCTACAACACATTGTCCACGTTCAACTTTACGTCCTCAACCCCGACGCTGTTCAATTCCGGGACCCGTCATCCGCAATTATCTTCCTGTTTCCTGACCCATATTGATGACGATCTCATGCATATTTTCAAATGCATCCAAGATGATGCCATGTTGTCCAAGTGGAGCGGCGGTCTCGGCAACGACTGGACCAGTGTCCGTGCTATGGGCAGCCGCATCAAGGGGACCAATGGTAAGAGCCAGGGCATTGTGCCGTTCCTGAAGGTCGCCAATGATACGGCTCTCGCGGTCAACCAGGGCGGCAAGCGCCAGGGGGCCATGTGCGCCTATCTGGAAGTTTGGCATTTGGACATTGAGGATTTCCTGGAGCTGCGCAAGAATACCGGTGACGAACGCCGCCGTACGCATGACATGCACACGGCCAGCTGGATCCCCGACCTGTTCATGAA
>JAYVSG010000025.1:0-5558 GCA_043775535.1 Candidatus Omnitrophota bacterium | reverse complement strand
GTTCGCCGGTTAAAAGGGTACGTGAGCTGGGTTTAGAACGTCGTGAGACAGTTCGGTCTCTATCTGGTGTGGGCGCACGATGATTGAAGTGAGGATCTCCTTAGTACGAGAGGACCGGGAGATACGAACCTCTGGTGTTCCAGTTGTCCTGCCAAGGGCAATGGCTGGGTAGCCAAGTTCGGAAGGGATAAGCGCTGAATGCATATAAGTGCGAAGCCCATCACAAGATGAATCATCGATTCCCTTCGGGGATGAAGGCACGTTGTAGACTACGACGTTGATAGGGTGCATGTGTAAGATCCGTAAGGGTTTAAGCTAAGCACTACTAATCTGCCAAACGCTTGATCATAATTAATTTTTTAAACTAGCTTTTTTGTATTACCTTATACTTTCCATGATTGTCACTTGATATTCCGGTAGCTTTACTGGTGGTGTTACACCCGTTCCCATTCCGAATACGGCAGTTAAGCCCACCAAGGTCGATGGTACTGTGGCCTCACGGCCATGGGAGAGTAGAACGTTACCGGTTTTAATTAGACCCTGCACCCCATAAAGGTGCAGGGTTCTTTTTTATGTTCCTGATAATCTTCATATTCTGTTTGAGTTCATAACAAGGCGATGGTAATATGCAGTCAATGAATGAAGAATTTTACAATATTGTTACGGAGATCTGCAGCAAAGATAACCGCTATCATCCTGAGGCCTATGAGTTCGTCATGGAGGCTTTGAGTTATACCCAGAAGAAGTACAAGAAATCCAAGCACGTCAGCGGCAAGGAGCTTCTCGAGGGGATAAAGGCCCTGTTGCTGCAGAAATTCGGCCCCATGGCCCTGACCCTGCTCAAGCATTGGGGGATCAAGATCACGGATGATTTCGGCAATATCGTCTTTAACCTGGTGGACTACAAGATCCTTTCCAAGGACACTGAAGACCACTATGAAAGCTTCAAGAACGCCTACGATTTTGACGAAGTCTTCAATCAGGGTTACCGCAAGCAGTTGGCCAAACGCCTCAAGGCCATGCGCTTTTGAGCGGCACGCAATTTTCCATCCAAGATATTAAAGGTGTTGGTCCGGCCAAGCTTAAGTTATTGGGCCAGTTGGGCGTCCATACGCTCGAAGACCTTTTATACCTTTTTCCCCGCCGCTATGAGGACCGTTCCAAATTCACGCCCATTGCCATGCTGCAGCCTGGGGAGCTGCAGACCGTTTCCGGTAAGGTGGTCGTCGTCGGCAAACGCAATTTTTATTCCAAGAACCGGTCTTTTGAGATCAGTGTCGGGGACAAGAGCGGCCGGATCTCCTGCGTGTGGTTCAACCAGCCTTATTTGGACAAATATTTCAAGGTGGACCAGGAGATCGTTCTCTATGGCCGGGTGGATACTTTCAAGAACCGCCTGCAGATGGTCGTGCCTGATTTTGAAGTGATCCCCGAAGAAGACCATTCGTTGAACATGGGCCGCATCGTGCCTGTGTATCCGCTCACCAAGGGCATCAGCCAGCGCTATCTGCGCAAGTTGGTGGATGCATGCCTGAATGAATACGACAGCAAATTGCGTGATGTGCTGCCGGAAGCGGTGCGAAAGCGCCAGGGGCTTGAACCCCTGGTCAGGAGCATCCGTGAAGTGCATTTTCCGTCGAGCGTGCTTCAGCAGGAAAAAGCCGGCGATCGCATCGCCTTTGAAGAGTTTTTTCTCTTCCAGATATCGGTCATCCTCAGGCGCATGAGCATTGTGGATAAGAAGGGGACGGCCCATCGCATCGGGGAAGGGCTCTTGAAGGCATATGGACAGGCCCTGCCGTTTGTGTTGACCGGGGCCCAGCATAAGGCCTTGGTTGAGATCGCTGCGGACATGTCTAAGGATCGGCCCATGCTGCGTCTGGTCCAGGGGGATGTGGGCAGCGGTAAGACCGTGGTCGCTTTCTTCGGATGCGTGGCCGCCTTTAAGGCGGGGCGCCAGGCCGCTTTCATGGCACCGACGGAGCTTCTGGCCCAACAGCATTTCGAGAATTTCCAGCGGATGTTTGGCAGCGGCGTGTTCAAGGAGATCAAGGCGGCATTGCTGATCAGCAATATGCCAAAGAAGGACAAGGACGCCTTATATGCAGGACTTAAAAAAGGTGAGATCGATGTTGTTTTCGGTACCCATGCCTTGCTCGAGGATACGGTCAAATTCAAACATTTAAGTTTTACAGTGATCGATGAGCAGCATAAATTCGGTGTCGGGCAGAGGGCATTATTGTCCTCCAAGGGTAAGAACCCGGATGTCCTGGTCATGACGGCCACGCCCATCCCGCGCACACTGTGCCTGACCCTGTACGGAGATCTGGAAGTATCGACCATCAATGAATTGCCGCCGGGGAGGGGGAAGACGGCCACCTATCATTTCGGGATGGAGAAAGCGCCCAGTGTTTACGAGAAGGTCAGGGAATGGGTGAAAAAGGGCACGCAGGCCTATATCATTTATCCCATGATCGAAGAGAGCGAAGTATTGGACCTGAAGGCGGCCAAGGACATGTTCGCCCATTTCCAGGCGTTTGAGTTCAAGGACCTGAGGGTGGGGCTGGTGCATGGGCAAATGGACAAGAAGGAGACCGATGCCCTGATGGTCAAATTCAAACGCCATGAACTGGACATTTTGGTTGCAACCACTATACTTGAGGTCGGTATCGATGTGCCAAATGCCAATGTCATGGTGATTGAGCATGCCGAACGGTTTGGCCTGAGCCAATTGCACCAGATGCGCGGCCGTATCGGGCGCAGCCGCAAGGATGCGGTGTGTATTCTCCTGGCCAATGCGTCGACACATGAGGGGAAGGCCCGCTTGGAGGTCATTGTGAGAACCACCGACGGGTTCAAGGTGGCGGAACATGACCTGGAGATCCGCGGGCCTGGGCATTATTTCGGGCGTCACCAGCATGGGCTTAATGAGCTTCGGGTGGCGAATCCTTTACTGCAAATGGAAGTATTGGAGCGTGCGCGTAAAGAAGCCATTGAATTAGTTAAAGGTGACAAGCATTTGGAACAGGTTGGGCATCAATTCATCAAAGAAACCATTAAAAAACGCTATCCGCAGTATTTGGATATGATCCTGGCTGGATAAAATATGAAGAATATCGTTATTTCCGCACGTGACCTTAAGAAGACCTATCACAGCCGTTCAGGCAGCAATGAAGTGGTTCGCGCGCTGGCCGGTTTGAGCATAGACATTTATGAGGGAGAAGTGCTGGGCATTCTCGGTCCTAACGGCGCCGGCAAGACCACCTTCTTGAACGTGCTCTCAACGCTCCTGCTTCCGGACACCGGGAGCATTGAGATCCTGGGCATTCCGTCGAAGGAAAAGAATTTCAAGGATATCCGCACCCTGATCAATATGTCCTCGGGCTATCCCAATTATCCGTGGGTGTTGACGGTTAGGGAGAATCTCCAGTTTTATGGGCGTTTGTATGGTCTGGCAGGCCTGGAGTTGGAGGGCAAGATCGATGAGTTGATCGATCTGTTCGAATTAAAGGCTTACGCGAACCGCCGATTCGATGAATTGTCCTCCGGGACAAAGCAGCGTTTGTCCCTGGCCAAATCCCTTTTGAATGACCCCAGGATCGTTTTCCTGGATGAACCGACCGTTGGCCTTGATCCGGATGTTTCACTTAAGATCCGCCGCCGTATCCTGGAAGTGCTCAAAAAGCGTAATGTGACCGTGCTTTTGACCAGCCATAATATGGATGAGGTCGAGGAGATGTGCGATCGGGTTGCCTTTATCAAGGAGGGTACGATCGTCAAGCTTTCGACGGTCGATGAATTAAAACGTCTGCACAACACCGATGACCTAGAAGAAGTCTTCATCCAATTGGCGGCCGGACAGCAGAACCAGGCCCCGATATTCTCCAAGGAGATGCTGGCGACCAAGGCGACGGCTCCCAAGGTCAAGGGCAGCTGGCTTAACCGTGTGCTTGCCTTCACCGTCCGTAACGCATTATTTTCCATACGCAATCTCTTTGTCATGACCGATGTTTTCTTCTGGCCCCTGATCAGCGTATTGTCCGTCGGGCTCATGACCAAATTCGTGCCCATGGACAGCAATTTGCAGGCCTTCATCATTACCGGTGCGATTGCGGCAAGTGTCATGCAGATCGCCCAGCTGGATGTGGGATACACGGTCTTATATGAGCTGTGGTCCAAGAGTTTGAAACATACGGTCTTGACCCCCGTCGGGGTCAGTGAAGGGGTGATCGGCACCTGGTTGATCGGCATTGTGCGCGCCAGCGTTGTCTTTATCTTTTTGGCCATCAGCGCCGGCCTGTGTTTTGGTTTTAAGACGCCGGGCATGCTCTATATCGCAGGTTTCTTGTCGGGCCTTTTTGTATCGAGTTTATTGTTCGGCATGCTGGTCAATGTCCTTATCTTGAGTTTCGGTTCAAAGGTCGAGATCACGGCCTGGATGTTCGTGCATCTGTTCATGATCCTCTGTGGTATTTATTATCCCATTGATGTCCTTCCTGCATGGGCCCAGATGATCGCCTATGCGGTTCCGGTCACGCATTTCCTGGAATATTTCCGGCAGGCCTATGGATTTGCCCCGCATACGGCCTATCCGTGGGCTACCGGAGCGGCATTAAGTCTGGTATATTGGTTCGTATGTTTGCACCTTTTGTCAGGGGCCTATACGCGGGCACGGAAAAAGGGCATTATTATTAGGTTATCAGAATAGTTGAGGAATACCGATTTGTCTGCTAGGTCGCAGCCAAATCGGTATAAATTCGCACAGGCTGACTTGACGTCGCCTGCGGCTCCGTAAGTCAGGTGCTTATTTATGAAGATATTAGCTGGGGAATATAGGGGGCGTAATTTTTACATGCCGGCTGGCATCAGGCCGACACAGGACCTGCTGCGTGGGGCCATTTTTGACCTTATTGGCCATGATGTGGAGGGTTTAAGCTTCCTGGAGCTGTACGCAGGAAGCGGCGCGGTCAGTCTGGAAGCTGTTTCCAGGGGCGCTGGGGAGGTTGTCATGGTTGAAAAAGAGCTCAAACACGTGGATGTCATACGCGGGAATTTTGAGCTTCTGCACATTGAATTGGGGGGTAAATTCAGGCTCATTCATGCGGACGCCTTGGCTACGATCAAGGAGCTGGGAGAGCGAAAAACACGCTTTGACATCGTCTTTTTTGACCCTCCTTTTGGGCGCCGTTTGGGGAAAAAAACCTTGAAAGTCATAGGCGATAATGATATATTACACGCTCAAAGTTTGGTCATAGCTCAGTATGACCAGAGTGAACGGCTGGAAATCCCTAAAAGCCTTAAGGTTGTGGTGGACAAGGCCTACGGAAGTTCACAACTAACGATATTGGAAAAGGTTGCATAATGGCCCAAGGCCGTACCGCTATTTATCCAGGCAGTTTTGACCCATTGACCAATGGGCATCTGGATGTGATCGAAAGGGCTGCCCGTATCTTTGGTACGGTGATCGTTGCCGTTGCGGACAATACAGGCAAGAGTCCGTTGTTCTCGATCAAGGAACGCGTGGCCTTGCTGAAGGAATCGACCAAGAAGATCAAGGG
>JAYVSG010000024.1:0-1979 GCA_043775535.1 Candidatus Omnitrophota bacterium | reverse complement strand
AAAATCCTTGTCCGCACGGGCCACATCCCCCAAAACCTGTTCGAAGATCAACTTGGTCCGGCCATAGGTATTGATGGGTTCCAGCGGTGAATCTTCCGTGATGGGGATCTTCTTAGCATTGCCGTACACAGCAGCGGTGGATGAAAAGATGATCTTCTTGATCTTCTTCTCTTCAGCCGCCTTGATCAAATTAACTGCCCCCAGCACATTGTGTTCATAATATTTGACCGGCAGGACATTGGATTCCGGGGCGATGATGAGGCCTGCAAAATACATGATGAGATCATACTTACTGCTGCCGAAGGCCTTCTTGATATCCGCATAATTGCGCAGGTCCCCTTTGATGAAACGCACACCCGGCAGATGCTTCTTGAACGGGCTGGTGCGGTTATCCAAGACGGTGACTTTATAGCCCTTTTTATTCAAGAGCCAGGTCATGTGCGAGCCGATATAGCCCGATCCTCCAACGACCATGATATTCTTGATCGCCATCGTTATATCCTCTGGTAAATGAAGTTAGGGATGGGAAAGGTCCGGTTCTTAAGCACGGCACCGAGGATATGGCCATTACGCTCTTTGAAGGCGGCCAATTCCTGCGCAGCGACCTGGCGGCGGGTCTCATTCTCGGTGAAGATGATGACGGTCTCATCGACAATGGACGCCAGCAAATGCCCGTCTTGATAGGATTTGAGCGGCGCACAGGACAACAGGACAAGATCGAACTGCCCTTTAAGTTCTTCAATGATCTCCCGCATCTTGGGTGAATTCAAGAATGTGACAGGATTCAAGGTGGTCTGCCCTGCCGGCAGGAAATACAAGTTTGAATTGGTGCTGCGTATGGCATCGGCCACGACAGCCTTGCCCGTCACCACATCGACCAGCCCTGGTTCGGCCGGAACATTAAAGACCTTATGCAGGGAACTTTGGCGGAAATTGGCATCAATGATAAGGACTTTTTTCAAGGTATGCTCAGCCAATTGAAAGCCAAGATTGGCCATGAGCACATTGTCCCCGTCACGGGCATCGGTTGCCGCCACATAGACCGTCTTGAACGGCTTGACATTGGTCAACAAATGCAATTGATTGGTCAGGTCCTGGATGGCGTTCACATAGCGCCGGGACACCCGTTTGTTCAATTTGCCCTTCACGAACATGTCCTTGCGTGCGCGGATGCGCGGCACCCCTCCTAAGAAAGGAACGCCCAAGGCGATCTCAATGTCCCTGGACGATTTGATGGTCTGGTCCATGTATTCAAAAAGGAAAGCCAGGATGATGCCTAAGAAGAAACTTGAGAAGAAAGCGGCGATCAACAAGATGGCGTTGCCCCGACCGACCGGCTGGAGCGGCACATTCGCCTGTTCAATGATCTTGACGCTCGCCGTACCGATGGCATCGGCATTGGGCAGGACCTTGCCGTTAAGTCCTACGGTCATGTACTTGATATTGTCCTCGAGCTGCATGGCGGTGGGGTGCTTTTCGCCATACTTGAGTTTCAATTCGGCCATCTGCTGCTCAAGGTCAAAGATAACATAGGAACGGCTGATGACGTTGGCAATGACCGCAGCACCGATCCGGTCATAATCATTGACGCTGATAACGAACATATCGGTGTCACGGATGGGTGTCACGGAAACACTGCTGCGCAACTGTTCAATGGCACGGCGGAAATTGTATATCCCCCGCTCCGAAGGATCGATCGTATCGAGCTTGGCCTTGTACATGCGGGCATTCACCTTGATCATGAAGGTCTTGACCGGGGTGGCATATTTCTTCTCATAGTCGACAGGGCGTTCATTCAAATGCAAGGACGCAACAACCCTCTGCAATACGGGCGTCGAGGTAACGATCTCACTTTGGGTTAAACTTGCCTGGGCCGTGCGGCCGTTCAAAAGGTCTTTGTAATAAGGAGCATCCACCTGTTTGGCCCCGGAGATGAGCATCTTGACACTGGCCTGGTACACCGGCGTGCGGGATTCAAT
>JAYVSG010000023.1:0-13241 GCA_043775535.1 Candidatus Omnitrophota bacterium | reverse complement strand
CAAGGCTTCGTTGACGATCTCACGCACCAAGCGCGAACGCTCTTCATGCGAGGAAATGAACGCGCCCGAGGTCTCGGCCAAAAGGTCGGTGACGATCTTCTCGGCGGTCTTCCGGATATTGGCGGCCTGCAGCGGATCGCTCAACGCTTCCGGTGATATCTTTTGCAGATTCATGCGTTCGACAAGTCGCTGGTGGATCGCTTTTTTAAGCTTGATGACCTCGTCTTCTTCTTTCTTATATGCTGCCGCGGCAACAGACACCGGGGAGGACTTACCCGGCGCGATGCCGAACTTTTCCCAAAACTCATTGCCCTTCTTGGCGGCTGGATCTGCCGAACGCACCTTGATCACGTCGGAGGCCTGCACGTAGATGTCGTCACTCTGCAATTTATCCGCGATATCAAAAAATGCCTGCGAGACCGGGGTCTTGGGGCTGTCGACGACGCAGGGAACGCCACGGTTGAGCGCGAGGCCGACCGTCTTGCCGTCGGAAGGTATGAGCATGAAAATATCAAGAGAGAGGACGGACTTCACTTCCTGCCAGGCCACCCCGCCGCGGCTTTCGGCGCGGTTCAAGATAAGCTTGACCATCTTAAGGGGATAGTGCAGGCTCTGGATGATCTCGAGCGTGGACTTGACCTGGTACACGGCCAGTATGTCCGGCGTTGCGGGGATCAAGATCAAATTGGATGAGTCCAAGACACTGATCAAGGTCTCACTGAACATGTTGCCGGCGTCCACGACAATGTAGTCATATGAGGCCGCGGCCTTCTTGAAGAAGGGGCGGATATTGTCGGCGGTGATATGGCCGATCTGTTTCAATTGATTGATGCCGGAAAGAAAATCAACGCCGCTGACATGGCGGGTGATGTATTTGCGCAAGACCTCCGCACCTTCGTCCTTTTCAAGTTCTGGCAAAAGGTCGACGAGGGAGTAGGCAGAGGAAAGGTTGAGCATGCGGGCCATGTCCTGGCCGGCCTGCAGGTCAAGATCGACCAAAAGCACACGCTTGCCCTTGATGGCGAGGGCTGCTGCCGTGTTAACGCTGACAAAGGTCTTGCCGACCCCGCCCTTATTGGAGAATACTGTGATGATCTTGCATGACATATTTATAGATGATAATCGGTAACTGCGCGGCGGTCAATATATTTAGAAATTAAGACCGAATTTGGAGCCGACTTCTGTTGTGAGATTGTGCGGTTCAAGGCCATAGAAAGCGCCTGAGGTAGCCGGTGCAACTTCGACCTCAGAATCTTCGATGTTCCAAAAACGGATGAACGGTTCCGCGAAGAGGTCTATCTTGGGGCCGTTCTTGAGGAACTTGACCGATCCCCGGACGCCGAAACCTTTTTTCTGGTCATTGCGCAGGTCGCCGTATTTGGTTGCGCCGAATTGGTCTGCATCGCCAAGCTTGCTTTTCTGCACGCCCTGGATGAAGTGGTCATATTCCGCGTTTGCACTGATGCTCAGGCCATTCCTCTCGGGGAACTGCACCGTAGCGCCGATGGGAAGATAGAAATAATGGGATTCGCGGTCATAGCCAATGTGGCCATCGCTGCTGAGCCTGCTGCCGCCCTGGTCCACCAACCTCCTGTAGCCAAACCCGAAGTACGGCGTTACCCGCGCGCCTTCCTGGAACAGGTCCTTGCCCAACAAGGCTCTCAATTCATACATATCGTTCTTGCGCCCGTCATCATGGCCGGAGCCTTTATAATCCAAGTCCGCCTCTGCATAATGGGCCTCGATGGCATACATGTTGAGCACGCTGTTGTTCAGAACGCTGTCTTCGAGGGGGCGGTACTGGTAATTGGCATAATAACCATTCATCACGCCCGTTAACCAAACCCCCAGGTCCGGCTCATTGTAATGGTAATAATACACATCGGTTCCGACATCCAGCTCATGGACACGGCTTACTGCGTGGGGCAAGCTATAGTCCGGTTTGCTTTGGTCCTCATTCTCGACCTTACCGCCGGGAACTTCCTTGTATTCCTCAAGGGGCGCTGCCTTGACTTCCTGGTATTCAGGCAAGGGAATGCTCTTCGCAACAACGGGAGTTTCGACGGTTTCAGCGACAGGCTGGTACGATTGGGGATTATCCGGAAGGGCCGTGTAGTCGTACTCTTTAGGGGAGGGGATCTCTTTGTAGTGTTCCTGAATAGAATTGAGCTCGGAATTCACCGCGTCGGTGCGTGAGGACGCCTCCACGCACGGCGAAAAAAGAATCGTCGCAATGCCGGCACATAATAAAGCTGCTCCGGCAGGTGTCAATGTCTTGCGGCTCATTGCAACACCCTCCGGTTTAATACGCAGGTACGACCGTTTCCGTAGCAGGCTTTGCATTACGAGCATAGACGATCGGGATGGTCACGACCAGGTTGCCGCCCTTCATGTCGTCGGAAAACGGGGCATACGGAGCGCTGATCTTCGCCGTGTTCAAGGCATCTGTATCAAAGAGGCTTTGTCCCGAGGATTCCAGCACCATGGCCTCGGCCAATGAGCCATCTTTCAGGATGCGCAGCTTGAGCTTCACAGTCCCTTCCAGATTGTTCTGCAGGGCCTCATACGGGTACGAGATGGCCTGGGAGATCTTCACCTGGACCGCACGCACATAGGCGGTAACGTCACCGCTGACTTCCTTGTCAGAATCATCATCGACAGGGGCGGTCTTTGTGACCGAGATCGCATTTTCAAGAGCGGCAGGAGCGACGGCCTTGGGTTCTTGCGCATCCATCTCCTTGTCGACCGCAGCAGGGGCAGGTTTGGATTCTTCAATCTCATTGGTCACAACAGAACCCTTGTCCAGCTGCGTTTTCTCAAAACGGGATTCCACCGCTTTTTGGTAGCTCCGCTGGCGCGGCGAATTAAACACCGGCTCTTCCGTGGCGTATTTCCGCTCGGAGAGGATCCTGGGGGTCAAGGCAATGACCATTTCGGTATCGGTATTGGCGGTCGGCGTGCTTTTGTTACGGAACACAGCGCCTAACACCGGGATCTTGCTCAGGAACGGGACGCCGCGCACACTTTCACCGTCGGTATGCTTGATCAGGCCTGCCAGGACAATGGTCTGGCCATTGTCAAGGTAGAGCTGGGTCTGCGCATCACGGGTGACGAAGGCAACGTCATCGCCGACCTTATTGGCGCGGTCAATGTCGCTGATCTGTGTCTTTAAGAGCACGTCGATCTTGCCATTGCGGATCGTCGGGGTGATGGTCATGTTGATCCCGTATTGCTTGAATTCAACGTTCTCGGTAGCGCCGCCGCTGGCATTGCTCGAGGTGGTGCGGATGGGGATCTCCCCGCCGACCAAGAAGCTTGCTTCCTTGCCGCTGACAACGACCAGTCGCGGCTTGGACAAAATGCGGCCCTTGCCCTCTTCGATCAGGGCATTGACCGTCGCCATGATGGCCGAGGTGCGATTAAAATCACCGATCTTGAAAAAGTCCCCGATGCTGCCATCCGTGGCAGGAAGGGTCTCCTTATAATCCAAATTCAAGAAATTATTCGAGGTGGTGGCTCCGCCGGTCAAGGTGCCGGATTTATTCCAGTCAAGACCTATGTTCTTGCTGAGCGTGGTGGTGAGTTCGGTGATCTGCATGTCGATCTGGATCAGGTCATCGCTGGTTTCTTCATTGGAAAGATTGATCACCTGTTCGGCGTACGGGTCAAGGATCTTGTCCAGCACGTCCTTCTTGTCCTTGGGGTACTGCCCTGCAATGACGACGCGCCCTTCCGGGGCGTTGGCATCCAAGGTCAAGGATGTGATCCGGGCTTCCTGCAGCAAATTGCTGATGCGTGCCTTGAGAGCGCTCAGGTCCTGGCTGACGACGCGTACGGAGAGAGTCTTTTTACCGTCGGCGTCCCACAGGAAGAGGGCTGTCTGTCCGGATTTCTTGGCCAGCACAATGACCTTGTCGCTTTGGGCGTCGGAAATGTCCGCGACCTCCGGATTGGTCACCGAAACCCTGGTCAGGCCGTTGACCGCCACGGATTCAATGTCCCCGACAAGCAAGTTGATGACATCATCTGCCTTGGCCGTGCCTTGGGGGATAAGAAGGGTCAAAAATAAAAAAAATGGAAGAAATGGGCGCGTATTCATATGACTTAGAGCTCCTTGCCGCCTCTGAAGATTTGAATGTTGGTTTCAGTGCTTTTGGGCTGTTCCGCCTTGCTGTCCGTGACCACGCCTTTCAGGGAATCGGGCAAATTGATGTCAGCCCCCTGGTTCTTCAGGACATAGTCGGCCAAGGTTTTCCATGTGGAAGCCTCGACGGTCAGGCGCTCATCTTCCTGCGGAGCGCGCAGGGCCAGCTCAAGCTTTCCGTTCTTGTCAGCGAAGGTCAAAAGGCCAGCTTCCTTGGGATCAACAGCAACGGTCACCTTGACGGCAGGTGCGGTTTGCTGCTGGTCATAATAGACGCCGGTCTCATCCAGGTTGGTATTGACCGCCAGGACCTGGAGATTTTGGAAGGCCATTGCGGTGACGGTCTTGGCGTCTGATTTCATGCCGCCGCCAGGAACGCTCAGCTGGGCGATCACGTCAACGAAATCACCGGGGTTCAAAAGACCGCCGACAGCGGCCAGGGAATCGATCTGTATGGTAACGGCACGCTTGCCTGCAGGGGTCTTGACGGCGAGGGACGGCTTGACGCGTCTGGCCATTTGTCCGCCCGCCTGCGGCTGGAGCTTGACGAGTTCCGCGACCTGCTTGCGGGTGTTCTCTTCCTGCTCGGCCTTGACACGCTGGATCTCCTGCTGCAAGGCGACCATTTTCTGTTCGTTCTGCTGCTGTATGGCCGCGACCATTTCCTTCTGTCTGGCCTCGTACTCTTCTTTCAATTGTTGGGTCTGCTGTTGGATGCTGCTGGTCACATAGGAGCTTGTCAGGCCAACGGCCACAAGCCCGGCGGCAACCGCGCAAACGATCAACAACATTTGTTTTTTATTTTCCATTGCCATACGTGGTCTCCGCCCCCCGGTATTCAGGCCTTACTTTGCAGCGCCCGTTCCCAGAAGGTCTTTGTTGACTTCGACTTTGATTTTCTTGGCTAAACTGTCAATGTGCCCCAGGATCGCTTCCTGCTGTTTGCGCAGGGTGAGGCCTGAGATCACGTCCGCCTTCACTTCGGCAAAAGGCTTCGCTGCCCCGCCTTTTTTACCGTCGACTTTGACGATATAAAACCCTTCAGGCCCCTTGAATACGTTGCTGGTGGCCCCTACATCCAACGAAGCAATGGCTGTTTGCATGGCTGCGAACGGTGCCTTGGTAAAGCCGGCAAGTTCACCGCCGGCAGGGGCTGTCTTGCCCTTGGACTGCGCCTTGGCGATGTCCGCAAAAACGCCGCCCTGCAATACCTGCACCAGGACGGCCTTGGCTGCTGCTTCATCAGCAACGACGATCTCGCTTACCTTCCACTGAATAGGCTCAATGAACAATTCCTTGTTCTCATCATAATATTTCTGCGCGTCTTTCTCGGTGGCGACCACGTCCTTGGTCAAACGGTTGGCCAATTCCTGCACCAACAGCGTGCGGCGGAAATCTTCCACAGCATCCACGATGTCCTTCTTCTCGGCAATGCCCGTATCCTCGGCATCCCGGACCAGGAGCTGCTGGCGAACCAATTCGTTCAGGACAGCTTCCTTATTGCCCGGTTTATTGGGGTCGAAATCGGGCAAGCCTTCCTTTAACAATTTCAAGCGTTCGCCGAACTGCTCTTCGGTCAGGGTCCAGTTGCCGACACGGGCAACGGCATTCTTAGGAAGAGGGCCTTGTTCCGCAGAAACAGCGATGTCAGCCGCCTTAACAGTTGTGGGGGTTTTGGTGTTCGCCTTCTTAGGGGGATTGATCAGATCGCATCCTGCCATGGCAGCAGTCAGCGTAAAAGTTGAGAGGACAATGGTAGTCTTTTTTACAAAACTATGCATAAATTGCTCCTAATTTGAACACATACCTGTCAAGTATACCCGGTGAAGGGTCCAAATGCAAGTTCACCCGAACCTGCACGAATCAAAAATGTTGTAACTATGTTTGCTTCAATAACTTAATGAAATGTTAAAATTTTATTAAGTTAAAATATCCCTTAAATAAGCCCCTGGACAGCCTCTTTTTCGCCCAAAAGTTCCTGAAGCGTGGCCGCAACCTTGGCCTTACCGAAATCATTGTGCGAAAGGCCCTGAACGATCTCCCAGCTGCTGCCGTTGGAACGGAGCGGAAAACCAAACATGATGCCCTCCGGCACCCCATAACTGCCATCCGAAGAAACGGCTGCTGAAAAGAACTCACCCTGTGGTGTCGGGGTGGTTATGGCCTTGACCGTATCCACGACCGCATTGGCGGCGGAAGCGGCAGAAGAAAGCCCGCGCGCCTTGATGATGGCGGCCCCGCGCTTTTGCACCGTTTCAATGAAGGCACCCTGGAGCCATGTGCTGTCCGTGATGGCTTCTACGGCCGGCCGGCCCTTGATCGTCGCATTATAGAAATCCGGGTACTGGGTGGCCGAGTGATTGCCCCAGATGCCCAAACGCTTCACATCGCTGACCGAGGCCCCCGCCTTTTGGGCCAGCTGGGTCACGGCGCGGTTCTGGTCGAGCATGGTCATGGCAAAGAAATTCTTGGCCGGGATATTTGTGCAAACGCCCTTGGCGATCCAGGCATTGGTATTGCAGGGATTTCCGACGACCAAGACCTTGGCGGAAGGTTTGGCATTATTGGACAGGGCCTTGCCCTGTTCGATGAACACGCCGCCGTTGATCTTCAAAAGGTCCCCGCGCTCCATGCCTTCCTTACGCGGCACGCTGCCGACCAAGAGGGCCCAGTCAATGTCCTTAAAGGCCGCGTTCGGGTCACTGCTCATAGAAATGGATTTTAATAGAGGAAAGGCGCAATCGTCGAGCTCCATCGCAACGCCGCCCAGGGCGGGCAATGCTTTTTCGAGTTCCAACAAGCTTAAGTCGACTTCGGTGTCCTTGCCGAACATTTCACCGGCGGCAATGCGGAACAACAGGGCATATCCAATTTGTCCGGCAGCGCCGGTCACTGCAACCTTGATGCGTTTAGCCATTCTTATTTCCCCTTCACAATGCCCGGCAATATGGCGCGGGCTTTCATGATCTCTTGCTTGTTGATGTCGCCGTAAATGATCTCTTCTTTATTATCGCTGCCGCGGGCCAATACCTCGCCCCACGGGGAAACGATCATGCTGTTGCCGTAGGCCTCAACACCGCGTGCGTCAGGACCGACCTGTCCGGGCGCCAGCACATAGCATAAATTCTCAATGGCCCGGGCACGCAAAAGCATTTCCCAATGAGCCTCACCTGTTTTTCTGGTGAAACAGGACGGGACGGTGATGATGTCCGCGCCCGCATATTTCCGGTACAACTGGGAAAAGCGCAGGTCATAACATACAGAAAGACCTGCGGTGAATTCTCCTGCCCTGGCCAGGACATTGCGGCGGCCGGGAAGGAAAAATTCAGGCTCGCGGATTATCTTATCACCGATGCGCGCGTCGAATAAATGAATTTTACGATATTTTGCAACGATCGTCCCGTCGGGTCCGATCAGAATGGATGTGTTGTATGCTTTCTTTGAACCGCGGGCTTTTTCCAGAACGGACCCCGCTAGGATATGGGCCTTGTGCGCGAGGGCAAAGGCCATGAAGGGCAGGAGCGATCGTCCCGGCACCGGCTCCATGGCTGCGGCAAAAGCGGCCTTGTCGCCCGCATTCCCGCGCCACAGGAAGGTTTCCGGCAATGCCACGAACTTGGCCTTCCTGGCCAAGGCCTCCTCGACGAAACGCAGGGCCCGGTGGCAGTTGTCCGCCTTGTCGGCTGTTGCATTAAATTGGATGAGCGCGACCTTCATGGGATTATTTCTTCAGCATCTCCCCGTATTCCTTGTAACACTTGGTGTAAAAGGCCTGTGCCTTAAGCCCGCTGCGCCAGGCGGAGATCTTCGGGTAAGCGGCCAAGGAAATGCTGGAGAGCTCCGCCGGTTCGAGCGCGGCGAACAAGAAAAAGTCGGCCAGGGTGAGCTCTTCTCCGACGATATGCGTGTGCACGGCCAGTTGTTTTTCAAGCAGGGGGAAATACATGTCCAGGAACTTGAGAGCGTCGGCCAGAGCCTGTTCATTGACCGGAAGACTCATGCGGGGGGCAAAAATACGGCTGAAGGCGACGGTTGAGGCATGCACGCCGATATGCACCGTGATAAAATCGCACCATTGGTCGACCACGGCACGCTTCTGCAGATCCACCGGGTACACCGACGAACCCTGCTTGGCAGCCAGATACCGGCACATGGCATTGCTTTCGAACAGGTGGAATCCGGCATCATCCATCGCCGGGATCTTGCCCACGGGATTGATCTTGAGGAACCATTCCTGTTTCTGTTCCCCTTCACGCAGATTGATCACCTGCCACTTGTGTTCAATGCCTAAGTAGGTTGCTAATAAACGCACCTTGATGGCGGGGCCGGAAAGGTCTGAACCGTAAAGTGTCAGCATGTCGTTCTCCTTAAGAATTGATATTGGGCGGGATGCTGCAAAAGATAAAAAAGCGACCCCAGCGGGATTTGAACCCGCGCACCGAGCTTGAAAAGCTCGTGTCCTGACCAGGCTAGACGATGGGGTCGTTAAAAATACTGCCGGAAAAGAGTTCGCTTATTATATTCAGGCGCGTCTTTTCGTCAAGTCCATTTTATTTGGCTGCCAGCTCTTCCTCTTCCTTGCCCACCACATGCGCGATCGAAGACACCGCATCG
This sequence comes from Candidatus Omnitrophota bacterium, assembly GCA_043775535.1. GTDB lineage: Bacteria > Omnitrophota > Gorgyraeia > Zapsychrales > Fredricksoniimonadaceae > JACQQW01. Next base: position 4,483 of record JAYVSG010000023.1, on the reverse strand, counting down.
CCCTTTTCCATGGAGATCAAACGCACACCGACCGCGCTGCGGCCGGTCTCACGGATCTCGGAGGGAGATGAGCGCACGACCATGCCCTTCTTGGTCACCGCCATGATCTCATCATCGTCCGATGTGGTCAGTACACCAACGACCAGGCCGTTCTTGTCCGTGATCTTCACGTTGATGATACCCTTGCCCCCGCGCGACGTGGTGCGGTAATCGGCAAAGTCGGAACGCTTGGCATAGCCCAACTCGCAGACGGTCAGCAGCTTGGCGCCGGTCTTGTCCACGTCGGGAGCGAAGACCAACATGCCCACCACATAGTCGCCCTTGTTCAAATTGATCCCGCGAACACCTCTCGCAGAACGGCCCATGTCCCGCAGCTGCTTCTCGGGGAAGCGCAGGGCAATGCCCTCATGAGTGGCCAGGAGCACGTCTTCCTTGCCGTTGGACAGCGCAACGCCGATCAGTTCATCGTCCTTTTCAAGGCCGATGCCCACAATGCCGCCCTTGCGCGGATTGTTGAAGGCAGACAATTGTGTTTTCTTGACCACACCCTGACGGGTGGCAAAGACCAGGTATTGGTCGTCGCGGAACTCCTTCACAGCCACAATGGCCGAGATCTCTTCGCCGGGCTTGACCGATAAAAGATTGACCATGGCCTTACCCTTGGCCGTACGGGAGGCGGCCGGGATCTCATAGACCTTGAGCCAGCGTACCGTACCTGTATTCGAGAAGATCAAAAGGAAGTCTTTGGACGAGGCCACGAACATGCGCTCCACAAAATCCTCGTCGGAGGTTGTCATGGCAGTGACGCCCTTGCCCCCGCGCTTCTGGGAACGGTAGGCATCGACGGAGAGTCGTTTGATATAGCCGTTATGGCTGATGGTTATGGCCATATCCTCGTCGGCGATCAAGTCTTCGATCTCAATGTCCTCGGCCGCGGCCGTGATCTGGGTGCGGCGCTCATCCGCGTATTTCTTGCGTAGCATGGCCAGCTCTTCCTTGATGATGGAGTCAACGCGCTTGTCGGAAGAAAGGATGGCGCGGTAATTCTCGATATCCTTGAGCAGTTGCTGGTACTCGGCCTCGATCTTGTCGCGCTCGAGCGCGGCCAGGCGCTGCAATTGCATTTCCAAAATAGCGACGGATTGGGCCTCGGAAAGCTCGAACTTCTTCATCAACGCTTCCTTGGCTTCCGCTGTCGTCTTGGAAGCGCGGATGGTCTTGATGATCTCATCCAAATGCTTGAAGGCGATGCGCAGGCCTTCCAGGATATGGGCGCGGCGCAGTGCCTTGTCCAGGTCAAATTGTGTGCGGCGACGGATGACGGTGCGGCGATGGGCGATGTAGTAGCTCATCAGTTGCTTCAAATTCAAGACCTTGGGCGACTTGTTGACCAGGGCCAGGTTGATGATGCCGAAGGTCACTTCCATCTGCGTGTGCTTGTAAAGATAGTTCAGGATGATATTGGGGTCGACGTCGCGGCGCAGCTCGATGACCACGCGGATGCCGTCCTTATCGGACTCGTCGCGGATATCGGTGATGCCGTCGACCAGCTTGTTCTGCACCTGGTCAGCGATGGCCGTGATCAAATTCGCCTTGTTGACCTGGTAAGGAAGCTCGTTGATGATGATGGCTTCCTTGTTGCTCTTCTGCTGTTCGATGGACGCCTTGGCGCGGATGATGACCTTGCCGCGTCCGGTGTTATAGGCATTGACGATCCCTTCCTTGCCGCAGATGATCCCAGCCGTCGGGAAATCAGGTCCCTTGACGAATTTCATTAGGTCCTTGATGGCCGCTTCAGGGTTATCGAGCAAATGGAAAATGCCGTCAATAATCTCGCCCAGGTTGTGCGGGGGCATGTTGGTGGCCATGCCGACCGCGATACCGGAGGATCCGTTGACCAGGAGATTCGGGACCATGCCGGGTAAAATGTCGGGCTCTTCCAGCGAACCGTCAAAATTGGGGGAAAAGGCCACCGTGTCCTTTTCGATGTCGTTCATGATCTCTTCCGCGATGGCGTCCATGCGGGCTTCCGTATAACGCATGGCAGCGGCCGTGTCACCGTCGATCGAACCAAAGTTGCCCTGGCCGTCGATCAAGGGATAGCGCAGCGAAAAGTCCTGCACCATACGCACCATGGTGTCGTACACCGCGGTATCGCCGTGGGGGTGGTATTTACCCAGGACTTCACCGACGATACGCGCGCTTTTCTTGTAGGGCTTGTTGTGCTCGAGGTTGAGCTCCCTCATGGCATAAAGGATGCGGCGATGCACGGGCTTGAGGCCGTCGCGCACGTCCGGCAGGGCGCGGCCGACAATGACGGACATGGAATAGGAAAGGTAGGACTTCTTCATTTCCTCTTCGATATAGACCGGAACTATCTTTTCTTTTTTATTCAAGTCGCGCGACATAACTTCCTTTCAATTAAACGTCCAGATTCTTGACTTCGTGAGCATAGGTTTCAATGAAGTTGCGGCGGGGCTCGACTTCATCCCCCATCAGCATGGCAAAGGTCTTGTCCACTTCGACGGCGTCTTCAAGTTCCACTTTAAGGATGGTGCGGCGCTCCGGATCCATGGTGGTGTCCCACAATTGCTGAGGATTCATCTCACCTAGACCTTTGTAGCGCTGGACATGCATGCCCTTCTTGGCGGCCGTGCGCACGAATTCCAAAAGATCCGCAATGGACATGATCTCGGTCTCATTCTTTTCATCAGCAACGAGGAACAGAGGCTTAAGCAGGTCCTTGGTCTTGACCTTTTCTTTCTTGTCCTGTGCTAACAGGACCTGTTCCTCATTTTTACGCACATAGTCCTGCAAGAAGAGGTCGAATTTGTCGAGCTTTTCTTGGATCTGCTCCAGCTCCTCGGATTCAAAGATCTCAATGTACTGGGCTTCCTCGTCATTCTTAGTCTTCTCGGCAAGCTCCTTGTCATCGTACACATAGGCATCGGCGCCGCCGGACTTGACCAGGTAGCGGGGCATTTTCTTGGTCTTGCTGTTATAACGCTCCACGTAGGTCATGAAGTCGATGCCGCGGCGCTTGAGGCGCTCGACGATATTCTCCAATTCCACTAGGATGCGCAGGATCTCCTTCAGCTGGGCCGGCAAATAATTCTTCTTCCCTTCGATCTTGGTCAACTTGATGCCATCGGTGCCAAGCTCAAGGATAAGGTCGTTCATTTCTTTTTCGGTCTGGATATACTCTTCGCGTTTACCGCGGCTGACCTTGTATAGGGGCGGCTGGGCGATGTACACGTAACCGCCCTGGACCAACGGGAGCATTTGGCGGTATAAAAGGGTCAGGATCAGGGTGCGGATGTGGGAACCATCGACGTCCGCGTCGCACATAAGGATGATCTTGTGGTAGCGCAATTTCTCGACATTGAAATCCTCCCCCACCCCGGCGCCTAAGGCGGTAATGATGGTGCGGACCTCGTCGTTGGAAAGGATCTTGTCCAAACGGGATTTCTCGACGTTCAGGATCTTACCCTTCAAGGGCAGGATGGCCTGGAAGGCGCGGTTACGGCCCTGCTTGGCGGAACCGCCGGCGGAATCACCCTCGACTAAATACAGTTCGCATTGGGACGGGTCTTTTTCAGAACAGTCGGCCAATTTGCCGGGAAGACCGCCGGAATCAAGTGCGCCTTTGCGGCGGGTCAATTCGCGAGCCTTGCGCGCGGCTTCACGGGCACGGGCAGCCATCAGCGATTTATCAACGATCTTGTTGGCGACCGGCGGGTTCTCCTCGAAAAACTTGGTCAGGGCCTCAAGTGTCATGGACGAGACCAGGCCGTCGACTTCCGAGTTGCCCAATTTCGTCTTGGTCTGCCCTTCGAACTGCGGATGCGGGACCTTGACGGAAATGACGGCGACCAGGCCTTCACGGGTGTCATCACCGGAAATGGCAATGTCGTCCTTCAATAATTTCTTGGATTTGGCATAATTGTTGATGGCGCGGGTCAGTGCGGAACGGAAACCCGAGAGGTGGGTGCCGCCTTCGATCGTATTGATGCTGTTGACATAGGAGAACACCGTCTCATTATAGCTGTCGTTGTACTGCATGGCGACTTCAACGGCATTGTTGTCCTTTTCCCGTTCGAAATAGAAGACCTTGTTGTGCAGCGGCATCTTGTTCTCGGACAAATGTTCGACAAAGGAAACAAGCCCCCCCTTGAAGAGGAAGACGCTTTCTTTTTCCTTGCCGGAACGCTCGTCGGTCAGCTTGATCGAAATGCCCTTGTTGAGGAAAGCCAGCTCACGCAGGCGCTTGGCCAGGATATCGTAGGCAAAGGTGGTGGTTTCCTTGAAGATCGTTTTGTCCGGCTTGAAGGTGACCTTGGTGCCGGTGGTCTTAGTTTTCCCTAAGGTAGTGAGCTTGGATACGGGCTTGCCCTTTTCCAGGCGCATGTGATAGATCTGGCCGTCACGCTTGACCTCGACCTCGAACCATTCGGACAGGGCGTTGACGCAGCTGATGCCGACG
>JAYVSG010000022.1:0-8432 GCA_043775535.1 Candidatus Omnitrophota bacterium | reverse complement strand
GGGGACGGAGCCCTATTTCCTGATAGTTTCCCGCGAGAGCGGAAATTAGGAAATAGGGCTCCGTCCCCTATTTTTTAACGATTTTGAATTCTGGCAAGGGGAAGATGATCGATCCTCCCTTTGCTAGGAATCCTTTCTCTTTTCGCAGGAAATATCTTTTGAAATGCCAGGGCAGGACGAACAGGTGGTCTGCCTTGGTGCGGGCAGCCCTATCTTCGTCCACGATGGGGATCCGGCTTCCGGGCGTGTAGCATCCCCGTTTATCAGGGTTGATGTCCATGATGAAGGCCAGGTCCACCGCAGACAGGCCGCAGACCTGCAGGAGCACATTGCCTTTGGTCGATGCGCCGTAGCCGGCAATGACCTTTTGTTTTTTCTTTGCTGCCGTAAAGAAAGCTTTGACCTGCCGACGGACCTTCTTGATGTTTTTGACGAATTGTGTGTATATCGCAGCCCTATCGAGCCGTAGTTTGTTTTCTTTCCCCAAAATCGCCGCGATCCGCTTTTCAGCTGGACGATGTGTGGATCGCTTGTGCGCGAAGGTTGCTTTCAAGCTTCCGCCGTTGAGTTCGGTCAGTTCAGCGTCGATGATCTTGAGGCCGGCTGCTTCGGCCAGCCATGATAATTGGCCGAGACCGTAATAGGCGGCATGCTCGTGGCAGATATTATCAAAAGCGTTCTGGGCCAGCATGGAGGGGAGATAGCTTTGTTCAAGCACCCAGATGCCATCGGCGCTCAGCAGTGCTGCGATGTCCTTCATGAAGGCCAGCGGATCATCGAGGTCATAGAAGATGGAGATGGTGGTAAAGACCTTGACCTTGTTCTCTCGGATCGTGCGGCAGAGGCGTCGGTGGTCGAAGAAATCATTGATGCGCACGATGCCGGGCGCGTAGAATTGTGCAAATTTCCCTGCGGTCGGATCGATGCCGATGCGCACAATGCCCGCCCCCTTGTAGGCGTTGAGCAGGGTGCCGTCATTGCTTCCGATGTCGCAGACAATGTCCCCGCGTTCAAGGGAAACCCTTTTTGTAATGTTTGCGGCGATCGAACTTAAATGGTCACGGATCACCGGGTTCAGGCCGGAACGGTATCCATAGTTGTTCCCGAAAAGCATGTCGCGCGGATAGGTGTGCGCCAGCTGGACGAGGCCGCAGCAGCTTTTACCTGCGCACCTGACCACTTCGAGCGGCCATCGCGGGACAGGCGTTGTTTTTTTCTTCGGGAAGACGCCCGTTAAGGCGATCCTGCCCAGATCAACGACGGGAAGCAGTTTCGTATTCGAGCAAATGCGGCAATGGGCGATCCGTCTGATCACGGTCTTCCTTCCCTGGCCAGGCGTGCCACCGCGACGGAATAATCCAGAGCGGTTTTCAAGAGCTTGCGATTGCCTTGTCCGGCATGTCTTTTGCGGTGATGCACCGGGCACTCCACGATAACCACACCTGCACGCTCAAAGCAATGGAGCAGGCGGATATAGTAATCACCAAAGCCGTGAAAAATAGTATGTCCCTGCGTGTGCTCCAGGGCATTTTTACGCAGAGCACAAAATCCAAAGAGATGGTCGGTCAATCGGCTGGCCAGTGCGGCACGGATAAAATAATTAAAGAGCAGGCTTAAAAAATCCCGTCCCGGGTGGTCGGAACGGGAGCCTGGCACAAAGCGGCTACCGGAGACGAACTCTGCCGACCGCAGGCCATCAATGAGGCGGGGAAGATCATCAGGGCTATGGTTGAAGTCCGAGTCCATGATGATAAGGACATCGCCAGTCGCATTTGCGATGCCTTCGCCAATGGCTGAGCCAAGGCCGCGGCGTTCCGTGCGGAGGATATGGCGGACCCTTCCATCCGCAAAGTGTTCCAGGAATTCACCAGTCCCATCGCTGCTGTTGTCATCGATAATGAGTATCTCGTGTTCATGCCCATCCAGTGCCGAGGAAATGGCAGGGAGCAGGGCGCGCAGGTTCTCAAGTTCGTTGCGGGCAGGCAGTACCACCGATATTTTTTCAGTCGCCTTCATTTTCTCAGTCCCAGCAATTCCGCGCACACCCTGTCGACCCCTGCTTCGGTCAATGCCGTGAACGCCGGCAGCACCAGCACGTTCGCCGCGATCGCCTCTGATACAGGAAGAGGGGGCGCGGCGTATAAAGGCATTAGGCTCGGTGGGTAAAATCCGCAGCGGGTCTCGATGCCGCGCTCGGACAAAGAACCGATCAGCCCATCGCGGGAGCCCCCGAACACAGCAGGATCGACACGGACCCCAACGGACCATACGACGGGATCGACATTTTTATCAAATGCCTGCATCACAACACCGGCAGCACCCGCCAATCTATTTGTATACCACTGCAGGATGTCTTTTTTCTTTGCGATGATCTCCCCGCTTTTGTGCAATTGCGCGCAGCCCATGGCTGCCTGCAGGTTGGTCATGCGGAAATTGAAACCAAGGGCATCATGCCAGTAGCGGCGGTCCGTCGACATACCGTGATTGCGTAGGAGGCGTACGGATTTTTCAATGCCGGGATCGGAGGCGACGACCATTCCCCCCTCACCGGTGGTGATGGTTTTGGTGGCCTGGAAGCTGAAGCAGCCGAGATCGCCAAAGGTGCCCGCATATTTTCCATCACGGGTTGAGAAGACTGATTGGGCGCAATCTTCGATCAGCGCAAGGCCATGTTCGGCCGCGATCTTTTTCAATGCGGGCATATCGCAGATGTTGCCGTATATATGCACGGCGATCACAGCGCGGGTCTTCGGTGTGATCAAGGCACGAACGGAATCAGGATCGATGCACCACGTTGCCGGATCAATATCCGCGTACACGGGTTTGGCGCCCACGGCCAGGACCATGTTGAATGGTGCTGGAAAGGTGAAGCCGGGAACGATCACTTCGTCGCCCGGGTCCAGGTCCAATGCGCGCAGGGCCATCTCCAGGGCGGCGGTGCCATTGCAGCTGGAGACGGCGCAGGGAACGCCATGGATGCCGGCGAACCCTTTTTCCAATTCAGCGATGTAGGGTCCGTCGGAGATCCAGGTCGAACGGAGGGCGTCGTCCGTCAGGCGCGATTCTTCCGTGGAGAGGTAGGGACGGGAAAATGGGATAGGATCAGGGGCGTTCATGTTCTTCATATACGGCACTGGAATAGCGCTCGTCGTGGTGACTGACCACGAACCCGTGCGCGGACATCAGTGTTTCGAACTCAGGGCGCGTGAACACCGTGCATGGTCGGTAATAATCACGCGCGCAGAAATAATTCATTAAGCGGCTGACCGATCTTAGCGGTCTCGTTTTGACATCCTCCACAATAACACATTTTTTGGCCATCTTCTTAAGTCCTGTCAGGATCCCGTCCATGTCGTAGGCGCGGGCCTGGCAGAGTGAGATGATCATCACCACGGCATCGAACTTTCCAATATGCGTAGTCTGGTCCATTGCCTCTTCAATGGTGCATTGCCGGCAGCAGATATTCTTTGTGTCCATGAAACGGATGAACTCCGGACTGGCATCCAGAGCCGTGTAGGCGGCGGCTGGCGGCAGGAAATCTTTCAGCCCGCCCGTTCCTGCGCAGATATCAAGTACCGACGACGATCCACCCAAGAGCTCTGCGGCGATCTCAAAGCGCCGCCGGCGGGCTTTGCCTAATAAGATATGCGTGATGGCCTGGTAAGCAAGGGGGCTGCGGTAATGGATCCCTTTTAACATAGGCTTGGCCACGACCGGAAGTTCGCCCGGACGCGGGGGCGCGTCATGTAGTAGATGAAGACGAGCCAGAACAATATATCCAGGACGCAGTGCCCGATCATCGCCGGAAAGGTCAGCGATTCGAAGGTGCCCGCAGGGATGTTCCATATTTTGAGGAAGACATCGAATTGCGCATCAAGGTAGCGCGTATGTTTGAGGAAGGCGGGGTAGGGATGCTTCCAGTGGATGGTCAGTATCGTGAAGGCCCCCAAGACCATTCCGCCGATCCTGGCTGGTTCCAGCCGTTTCAGGAGCCCGATGCCGATGGCGAGACCAGCGATGCGCTGGAACCACGAGAAGGCATAGCGCAGATAGCCCAGGGAACCCAGCTCGGCGTAATACTTGAAATACACGTCGCGTTCCGCCGCGATCATGTGGATGTGGACCAGTGATGTGAGGATGATGCCCCAGCCGAAGATCTGGATGCCCCATAATTTCCTGCGGTCCATGCCGGGTCCCGTCATTTCTTTTTGCCCTTGTCGCCGTAAAAGATCTTCATGTTGCCGATGCCCATCGCCAGGAGCTGCAAGGGGTGCCGGCGGAAACAGGTCAGGGCCATCCAGGCGTAGCTTAAGATAAAAACTTGGTCGAAGAACCAGTTGGGTTTCCAGCATATCATCCGGCGGACCAGCGGTTTTGTCCAGTGGAACTTGAACACGACAAAGAAGAACTTGTGCAGGTTGATCAGCTGCTCAATATTGTCCTGCTTTAACATGGAGTCCTTGAAAAAGGTGGTATTGAAATCCGCCGGCTTCATGGGATCGAGCGTTCCCTCCTCTTCCATCTTCTTTGTGATGGGAAGATGGGGGTAGGGTTGGAACACGGAGAAGTAGACAAAGTCGGTCTTGATCTTGCGATTGAATTCAATGGTCTCGAAGGCATTGTCCACGCTCTCCCCCGGGAGACCGACGATGTTGGAGGTTAGGAATTTAATGCCGTATTTATGCAGGCGCACAGCTGTTTCTTCGATCTGGACATTGGTCAGGTGTTTGTTGAGGAGCTTGATGCGCATTTCCTCATTGCCGGTCTCAATGCCCATGCAGACCCGGAATACGCCGGCTTGGGCTAGCCAGGAGGCGGTCTCGTCATCAATAGTGTCGGCCGTGACGCTGCAAACAAAGGGCAGGCCGATGCGCTCCTTGTATTTGGCCGCGAATTCTTTGACCCAACCCTTGTTGGCCGTGAACAATTCATCAACAAAGGTGAAGGATTTCGGTTTGTACTTGGCCTTCACTTCTTCGAGTTCGCGGATCATGTATTCAGGGGTGTATTTGCGGACGAATTTACCCTTGCCTTTGGACATTTCCTTGAGCGTTGTGTTCATGCAGTAGCTGCAGCTGAAAAGGCAGCCTCTGCCTGCGATCACATCAATGGAGTCCAGGTTGTTGAAGTAGCCGTATTTTTGGTAAAGATCCCGGTCGGGAAATGGCAGGAGATCAAGATCGCCGATCAATTCGCCCTGCGGGTTCCGGACGATCCCTCCGGCAGACCTGGCCCAGAGGCTGGGGATCTGGGTGTGGTCTGAGCCCTTGTTTAGTTGGTCACAAAGGGCCAGCATGGGGAATTCCCCTTCACCGCGGCAGACAATGTCGACCGCAGCATTGGCCATGGTTTCTTCCGGGAACAGGGTCGGATGCAGGCTCCCGAAGACCACCAGGATCTCTTTATTGACCTCTTTGACGTTCCGGGCGATCTCCAAGGACCATTCAAAGTCTCCGGTGGCGGTCAAGGTCGAGAACATGACAATGTCGGGCCGGATCTCCAAGATCTCGGAAACGGCCTTGTCAACCTCGGTGACCATGACCAGTTCCGTATCATGACCGTTCTTTTTCAGCAAGGCCGAGATGGACATGACGCCGAAATAGGAATAAAAGAAACGCTGGCAAAAAACGACCTTGGCCATGTAGGGATTTTAACATGCAATCCGCCCAACGACAATGGGATAATCCGAATATGTTGATATTCGGTCCCGGACAGCCCGCCAGAAGGCCATTTTAGAGCCCAAACAGGGGCCGTAGGAGCTTTATTACGCAAAGAAGCTACGCAACACCGCATTTGGGCTCAAAAGGGCTTAAAAACCTCTCAAAATATAATATATATTATATAGTAAATTGCCAGAATGGAAATTAATCCTGTCAGACTGGAAATTAATTTAATTTCCAGTCTGGAAATTGGCGAGTGGCATAATTCATTTTTTAAGACCTGCTAGAAAAAAGTGTGCCAGCGTCGGAATAATTCTGATCAAAATTTAAAAGATACTATTTGTAAAAAATGTCAATAAAAAAGTGCGTTTTTTTGATCAAAAAATGACCTTTTTGCATGAATTTTGAAGATTTATTGGAACAGAGATGTAAGTTGTTGGTACATAACAACATAAACCCGTAAAAAGGTTTTGGGAAAGGTGGCCGTCTAAGTATAATATGTTATACTTCAAGTGTCGACGAGAGAGCTCTCAACCAAGACACTAAATAATGACAGAAAACAAGCAGCCACAGTTTCCTGATCCCAATGAGGACGGGGCCCAAAAAGGTCTCGACCCGTCTTTTTTTGCATATAATGTAGAAAATCCTAACAATAGTACTGAAATTCCCGCAGAACCCTCGATCTACCCCTCTGAATCCCCCGTCGCCGATGCCGTACCTGTTGTGAGCCGTTTCGGGACCTGGATGCGCGCCATTTCCATCGTGGTCCTGACCGTTTTCATCCCGGACCAGATCAGCTGGGCGTTCAGTTACAACCCTGCTGTCTTGTGGGGCCCGCGCCCCGGTACCGTGGTGACCGTCAAGGACGCCGCCTTGGACCTGGCTGGTTTGCCGCGCCTCGGTGAATTCCAGGTCGCGCCAAGCGTTGAATATTTGTTAAAGCAGATCGAGGGCAAGGACAAATTGCTCCTCCAGGTCAACTTGGACGAGACCCAAGGCAAGGACACGAAGCAGGCCCTGCAGGTTGCCACCCAAAAAGTATTCACCAAGGCCAAGATCGCCGAGATCAGCAATTGGCTTTCCAATCCGGACATGCATCCGCTCAACTGCGCGGTGCACAGTTTAAAAGACATCCTGGATGCCCAGGGCAAGAACACTAAAACTTTAGAAGAACTTGCTGTCCTGGCTGTTTCTGTTGACTTGATGAGCGATATCATTAAGGTCGGCGACCCCAAACTCAAGACCACCCTGTTCGCCATGCACAAGATCGGCGATGCCTTGGGCGTTGGCTATGCAAGCGTCAAGGCCGCTCCCGAAGATGTCCTTAAATTACAAACACCTTTTGTTGCTCACTTGAAGGACGAGCATTTCGTCACCGTCAAAAAGGTTGATGCCGCAAAGGTTTATGTTTCAGACTTAGGCCAGGAAAAGGTCCTCGACCGCATCAGTTTTGAGCAGACCTTGGATGGTTTTGCCTATGCGCCGAATGCCAGCGGCCTGAAATTGCAGATCGAAATTGTGCCACCTGCGTTGGAAGCTTTTATCTGGGGCGACAAGTGGCGCGACAAGTCGAAAGACCTGCCGGGCCTGGTCAGCAATTCTCAGATCGCCACCCAGGTCGCCATCCAGGTGGTTGCTGCTGTTGTGACCTATGGTGCAGGTACGGCAGCTACAGGTGCTGCGGCTTCCATGCAAGGCTTGGGAGCTGCGGTCGGCCTTTCCATGGGCGTTTCCAGCTTCACGCAAACGCTCGGGACCGTTGCCCAATTGAAGTGGGGCTTTAGCGCACACCAGGCATTTTTGTTAAGCACTGCTCTTTCTGTTGCCATCACCTGGGGCGTCGGGGCTGCGACCGCGCCGGCCGGCGATGGCGGGATCGGGCAGGGTGCCACCAAGGGCGCGACCGAAACAGGGACAAAGGTCGCCACCCAGGTGGCCAGTGATGCCACGGTGAAAACAGCTACGGGCACTGTGACCAATGTCTTTTTGAAAGCGGTGACCGCGATTGGCAAGGCCATCAATGGTTTCTTTAAGTTCATTTTGACCCCGATCAAGAATTTATTCGGTATGGGAGCCGGTGCAGGAGCCGGCGCTGGTGCATCTGTTTCCAATGCCGGCCAGCAAGCCGCGGTTAAGGCATCCAGCGATTCATTCCTGACAGGTTTTGCCAAGGGTTTTGCGGTCGGCCTGATCAAGGGTGAGGCCGAATGGCAGGTGCTCAAGTTCATCGACAAACGCATCTGCGGCAGCGGCAATTGCAGCGAGACGACCAAGATCATGAAGCAGACCCTGATCATTGTCGCCCAGGCGGTTGTTGCGGACATGGCGATCACGGCATTCGCGGTGGGCGTCACCAACGTGACGGACGGCAAGATCAATTTGGCCAAGAATTTAGGCCTTGATGATGAGAGTCGCAAGGGTGAAGCGGTCAGGGACCAGAAATTGGCAGCCTATGATAAGGAACATCCAGGCGGTCCGCAGACCGTTGCTGATCAAAAGGCCCGTGTAGAGGTTGGCAAGAATGGTTATGAGGCGGGCCAGGCCGCGGCTGTTGCAGAAAATCCTAATGCCGGACAGCATGCTGATTTTGCCGGTGCCATGAAGTATAGTTTTAAATCCGAAGTGCCCAGCATTGTCGGGCAGACAATGGGTATGCTAGTACGCATCGCGGCCTACAAGGTTGCGGGTATCAAGGCGGACAGCGAATTCTCCACGGCCTTGGGTCAGTTCATCAGCATGCCCGTTTCCGCCTACACCCAAGCACAATTAAAG